>CALLWY010000173.1 GCA_938015865.1 uncultured Planctomicrobium sp. | reverse complement strand
CATGTCGCTGACACTCATAGTGGCGGAAGAACAATCGTCATTGCCAACACCGTGTCGCGAGCGCAAAGCCTATATGAGGAGCTTCGCTGTGAGGTAACCCGCAGAGACCTGGGACCGGATCTGCAAATTCGCTTGCTTCACAGTCGTTTTTTTCCCAGTGACCGCCAGCGGATCGAACAAGAACTGGACGACTGGTTCGGACCACATGCCACGAAACAAAATATCATTCTCATTTCAACACAGGTTATTGAGGCGGGCCTAGACTTCTCCTGTGACCACCTTCACACAGAAGTTGCGCCGATGAATTCCATCGTCCAACGGGCAGGTCGATGTGCGAGAAGGAGTGGGGAGTCTGGCACAGTATGGTGCTATTCGCTGAGAACGACTGCAACGGGGAATTTGGCGTACGGTCCTTATCAGGCTCTGGCACCGCTAGTGGACAATACGGCACAAGCATTGAATGAAGTCGTCGGTCCGTCAGCGCGACCGTTGTCCTTTCATGACGAGCTGGATCTGGTCAACCGGGTTCACACGAAATGGGAACTCAAGCAACTGAAACCTCTCGACAGCATTGCGCAGCACCGAGAATCTGTTCGCAAAGCTATGGATGGTGAAGATCCGGCAGCGGTCAGGCACCTTATCCGTGATGTTTCCAACATTAATATCGTCGTCACTGATCAACCAGAATCACTGAACTTCACCCGGACACAATGGCCCGAGATGTTGTCGGTGCCAATGACATCACTTAATGCTTTGTTCGAAGATCGTGGGCTCCCCGAAGAGGGCTGGATTGCGAAGGCGGCGCAGGAACAGGATGTCTTCGAAGGAGGAGCAATTCAGGTTGACTGGGTACCGGTCACCAGTTCCGGTGGCATCGCATCTGCCGGATGGCTGATTGCCATCCATCCTCAATATGCCACTTACAGTAGTGACATCGGCCTGTTGATCGGGCGTAGCGGTCCAGCTCCGGAAATTCGTTACCGAGATCGTCCTCGATGCGACAGGTGGTCCTATAGTTACGAAATATACGGTGAGCATATTCGTCGTGTTCGCATTGCGGGAACACGACGTGACCAGGAATACCAAGTGGCCACTCGCAGGTGGGCACATTTAATCGAAGTTACGGAAGTCCAAGTTCTGAACTGGCTGACGCTCCTCTATCAACTCCATGACGTCGGAAAGCTTTCCATAGAGTGGCAGGACGCCATTTGGAAATCACAAACGTTAAAGCTGGATTTTGTTCCGTCCCCGCGTCCTGCATTAGCTCACTCCGATTATGATCCTGCTGTTGATCGAGTGAACCGGAGGCCGCCCCATGCAGCTGAGGGGGCCTATGCGGTTTCGGAATTTTTCCGGGAAACGTTTGCAGCGTCCAATCACCATCAGACTCTATTTCTTGCGGCACTCACCGCAATCGTACGTCACCATGGACCATTTACCGCCAGTCTTGGAGACTTTCACCTCATTTCCGGCGCGACACAACTTGTTGTTGAATCTCTCAACGGCAATTCTAACGAAATCCCCCTGCTCGACAGACCAAAGCCCCGGGTTCAACAGAAATTCAAAGATTTCCTTATTCGAGCGACCTGTCCTGAACACAGCATGGCATTGCTGCTTTACTTGTACTTTGTCAGACGGTTGCGAATCGCCGATCAAAACAGCTTTGTGGAGGAGTGATTTGGAAATTCTAATCCCAAAGAAAACTGGTACCTACGCCGACGCTCTCTGCGCAATTGGATACGCTTCACTGCTCACCGAGCTGAGACGGGCCTCGGCACATATTGAAGATCTGGAGCACAGCTTCCGGGTTTTCTGTCCTCAAGGCCGTCCGCCGGAAGAGTGGCAACCACCGTCACCCGGGTTTTGGTACATCTTGCGCAAATCCAAAGACAATGCTCCCGGTGGTACGAAAATCATCGACTATGAACGGGAAAAGGCGATTGCAGACGCCGCCAAGAAATCCAAAGCTTCCGCCCTCGCTCGCAAACGGGTTGCAGAAGCGTTGGAAGAAGTCTCAGAGACCGTAGCGAACGAAGGATCACCCGAATATCGCTTCGCCGCGATGATCGAGTCAATGCGAAAAGGCTGGAGCAGCGACTTGTCACTTTACCGATGGATCATGGAAAACAGAGAGGCTTGCCTGGAAATCACTCGATTACGGTTGCAGGGAAAGGAAGCTGTATTAAAGACAGAATGGTCGAATAGTCAACTTCTCAATCCCAGCACTGGTAAAGGGGTTCATGCAACCAAAACCATCGCCAAGAGTGCAAGTGGATTTAAGCTAACCGATACCTTCGACGAATGGATGAAACTGCGTGGATTGTGGGCATCCATGCTTGGCTTCCGTTCCGGAGAGGATTTCAAGTTTTTTGTAGTGGTCCCTGGGAATATTTCGTTTCCTCAAGTGGATAAGCTCCGCAATCTTTTGCGCGATCTCGGAATGTGGGGAATCGTTCGACTGGATATTGAAGCAGTGTTACGGCTCCTTCAATCACTCCTTCTCCACAGCGAATACAAGGAAGTCGGAGGGATCCCTCTGGCGTTCCAGACTCCGGCCGATGTGGTTCGCGGCTTACACCTGGCATTCTTTAAGAGCCTTGGAACAGCGGCAGCACTGATGAACGATTCACTGCTCCCCCTGCCGGACTGGTTTAAAGTGGAGGACAGTGACGATGTGGAAGACTACCTTGAAATTTGCCAGGAACCATTCGGGGAGGGGAAGGGGACCTATGGCCCGCTCTCCACACTTCGAGATGACCGTTCCGACGACGTGGCACTGCTTCAGAAATATCGACGCTGGCTGACGACAGGGAAGCTAATGGACCTGTTGGAATTTCACGCCAGTTACGCTTCGCATTTGTTGCAAAAAATCGCCGCTTCCGATTTCGCCGTCCCTTTTCAGTCTTCTATCCTCCATAAACTTCTTCAGAAAGGATATCCCGAAGTGATCGACATCATTGAATCTCAAGGATTTCAGAATATCGCCAGAGCGATCCGGAATACGACAATTTACGCAGCCGCGATGAAAGCGAAGAGTAATCGTGAGATCCGCTTCGGCTTGGCTCAGAGGTTAAAGCAACGGATTAAATCCGGAGATAAAGAATTTCTGGCTGAACTTTCCAATTTCGTACAGGACCAAAACTGGGAAGTTGTCAACCGATTGAATGGTAAAGGATTCTTAGTTTCGGATTCCGATATGAATGATATCGTCCGGTTGACGGCCCAGTATGGTTCGGAACTGGTCGGGATGCTCCTGCTCGCCTATGGCTACTCTCGGGGAGTGAAAACAGAAGACAAAGTGGAAGAAGAAATTACCACCGAAGTAAACAATTGATCCATTGCTCGTTCACGATCACTTCATTTTTTCAACTGGTTTACAACAACTTTCAGGAGACGTTTATGCCAATTCGCTCAATCAGCATCTGTGGAGAGGTCTTTCTCGATCTTCATGCTCTGAACAATGAGGGCGCCGAGGGGAACAACTTAATGACTCGAATGGTGGACATTGTTGATCACCAAGGCAACTTGCATTCGGTCAACGCCGTCTCAGGTGACATGCTCAAGCACATTCAGGCGGAGCATCTCTATCACTATTCCCTTGAAAACGCATTGCCCCTCTGCAACGCCTGCAAGAAATTCGATGCCAATCGTATTTGTGCAGATGAAGAGTTCACAAAGGATCCGGAGTTCAGCAAAGAGACACCTGACTCTGTCATTCTGGGGGCAGCCCTCCAGAAATGTACACTGGATGACATCGAAGGGATTCTTATTACCAGTGAGATCGGCAAGGCCCGTTCGATTGCCCGCAAGTCATGCGTTGAATTCGGTTGGGCGGTCGGCATTCCTGACCAGACCCGCACCGAATCCTATTTCCACGTCAAATATGTTCCCGAAGGACGTGGGAAAGGCTCCGGAGAAGGAGAAAATCTGGGCCAGAATATATTTCATCGTCCAGCATCGTCTGGAGTCTATGCTGTCGTGGTCAATCTGGATCTGCTGCGAGTCAGCAGAAACGACATCTCCTTGGAATATGCAGCCGATGCCACCAACCGTGCTGCCCGTGCAAAAGGATTAATTGTCAGTGTGATGAATACGTTTCTCAAACTGAACGGTGCCCATCGTAACACACAGCTTCCACATCTCCTGGAATTCCGCGGAGCAATCATCACCTCCACCAGTTCGCTTCCTGCGCCGTCCTTAAGCGCCCTCAACAAAAATTATCGCGAGCAACTGGAGGAGACTTGCGAACAACTGAATCGATTGGGAAATCCTCCGGCGCTGACAGTTCGCAAATTTGACAATCTGTCGGAATTCACGGGCCAGATGGTAGACCTGGCTTCCTGCGGAGACCTTGCCGAATAGGAACTCAATATGGCCAAGAAAAAACCTGCAAAATCGAACGATCCCACCAGAGATAATCCCGATGGCGATCCTCGTTGGCTTGTATTGAGATACGAGCCCGTCTCCTTTTTCTCATTGCGATCGACATACAGCATGAGCAAAGGAGGCAAAACATTGCTGTTACCGACCCCCTATGCAGTGAAGATGGCACTCATCGATGCATGCTTTCGCATAGGGGGAGAAATCCCGTCTGATATTCTGGCAAGGAAAATGTTCGATCAAGTCAAAGGGCGGAGGGTTCGCTTCCGTCCACCTTCCGAATGTGTAGTTCAGAACACATTTTTGAAGATTCGACAAGACGAGCGTGACGGAGCAGCAGGATATTACGTTCCGACAATCGCCTATCGCGAACTGGTTTTCTATTCCGGCACGCTCGAGGTCGCCTTGGATGCACGGGGTTGGTCGCCTGGAGAAACGGATATCGTTTCGCGTGCTGCTGCACACATCAATTACTTCGGCAAACGGGGATCGTTCTTCCAGTTCACTGGCTCAGAACTTCGGAACGAACTCCCACTATTTTCAATCTCAGAGAACGATTCCATGCCTTCAATGCCATTTGGTGTCTATGGAGTCACTCAATTTCTAGACGATTTTGGCCCCGAATTGTGCACTGCCAAAGATGGCTTTGAAAGAATCAGCACCTATCACAGCAAGGACATTAAAATTGGAAAGCATCGAGTGCTGGTTTCGACCCTTGTTCCCTATCGGCGGGTGGAAGCCACAAGGGCCTTTACTCGTTATGTCAGCCACCCGATTCAGGAGCCTTAATGATGCCCCTGTACCCTCCTCCTGAACCGGTGGTTCATCCTGCCGATCTTGTTATTGATGCCTTTGGGACATTTCTCGGAAAGCGTTCCGAGCGGATGGTCATCCGGTGGAGGGATGTTTACGAACGGACCCCATCGATTGATTCGTCCATCTCTTCGCTGGGCAGTCCTTCCATCATGGCACCGAGTGCTGGTCCCAGTGACAGTTCTCTTTCTGCTCACCCTCCGTGTCAGGCACCGCAACCAGAGAAGGAGTTACATCGAGGGCCGGAAGGAACTCCTGATTCTGCAGATCAAATTGCTGCAAAATTAATTCAGCTCTGGGGAACTCAATCTCCTCCTTCACGTAGGACATCATCAACAGCACAATCCCGGCTGGAAGATCAGCTTGATGTGATCACCGACTCGCGTTCCGGTCCACGTCCTTTCGGCCCCTGGAAAGAGCGGGCGGTACCGCTGTCTCGATTAAGAAGTGTGACCATTGCCGGCAAGGGGATCACGGTCAGTAGTGATCTTATTGCTGCGCTGGTCGAACGTGGGATTTCACTCTCTTTTCTGAGCGGACGTGGAGAACCTGTCGCTCAGTTTAGTTCTCCCGGACTCGGCGGCACCGTTCAAACGCGACGTTCGCAACTGAGTGCTTATCACTCTCCCTTAGGAGTGGAACTTGCGGTGGAATTTATTCGAGGCAAACTCCGAAATCAGAAACATCAACTTCAGTACTCTGGAAAATATCTGAAATCGAGCGATCCAGAGCGTTTCGATTCTCTGACCAGAAAAATCAAAGCGATCGGGTCCTTGCGAAAACAGCTGGCAGACTTTCAGGGAAATGATCTGGACGAGGTTCGTGACAAGCTGATGGGTTATGAAGGGACGGGAGCCCGATTGTACTGGGAAGGCGTCGCGATCCTCGTAAAAGGCCGCGTGGACTTCCCCGGCCGATCGACCCGAGGTGCTGTCGATCCTGTGAACAGTGCGCTGAACTACGGTTATGGAATTTTATACAGCCAGGTGTCCGGTGCCGTGGTGAACGCGGGGCTGGAAATGTATGCCGGTTTCCTGCATGTCGATCGCCCCGGCAAACCCGCCCTGGTGCTGGATCTTGTCGAGGAATTTCGTGCCCCAGTTGTCGATCGGGTCATCCTGGCGATGGTCAACCAGGGAATTTCACTGGAAACGGATGATCGAGGATTGACCGCATCTACACGAAAGCTTGTCGCACAGCGCATTCTGGAACGACTGTCAACTGCAGTTCCCTATGAAGGGAAGCGCTGGCCTCTGGGAACGATTATTCAGAATCAAGCACGGCATTTGGCCGTCGCAGTGCGTGGAGAACGTACCTACCGGGCATTCGCCAGTCGCTGGTAGTACGGAGGTCGACGGGGAAGCGAACATCTGATGGCTCAGCTCGAAACAACGACAGTCGTGCTCTATGACATCCCCCATGATCGAACACGTACAAAAGTCAGCGAGAAATGCCTCGACTTTGGTCTAATCCGTTTTCAATACAGCGCCTTTTACGGTCTATTGACGCAAAATCGTCGCCAGGAACTGGCACTCATTCTTGAACATCTCATTGAAGTACATGGAGGGGCAATTGCACTGATACCGGTCTGCGCGGCAGATTCCCAGAATTGGATCAACATCCATGTCGAACCTCCTCCGATGGAAACAGCAACTTTAAAACTCGTAACTGACGCGAAGCATGAGAATTCTCCCGTTGACAGTATCCAGTGAACATCCATCACCGATGGTTCGGGTGTCCGATCTACGGCAATGGACCTATTGTCCACGAGTCATCTGGTGGACGCATGTCTGTCCGGTTGGCAAGGTGGAATCATTCAAGATGAAACTGGGACTGGACAAGGAACGGCGACTTCAGCGTTTGCAGCGTCGCCGGACACTTCGGGCCTTCGGTCTTCATCAAGGACGTATAGAATCGAATGTGATTCTGACTTCATCCCGGCTGGGGCTCACAGGCAAGCTGGACCTGATGATTCATTCGGGAATCTGTCGTCTCCCGGTGGAGGTCAAGTTCACGCAAGGTCCCGCCAGCCTGAATCACCGATTACAACTCGCTGGATATGCTTTCCTCCTCGAAGAAGTCTATGGCGTACCAGTTCCCAAAGGTTATATTGTCCGTCTCCCGGAGGACTCCGTAGATCAAGTGATGATTGACCAGCCACTTCGAGACCTGACATGGCAGACAATTGAGGCTGTTCGAGTGACAATTCGCACTGAACGAATGCCCCAGCGAGTCCCCCAGGTATCCCGGTGCACAGATTGTGAGTATTTGCATTTTTGTCGCGACATCCCATAAATATCCCTGCTCAGCGAGCAGGATCGTCGATTCGCAAACTGAGGGCCCTTCGATGCAGGAATGGGACTTTCGAAGAAATTGGAAATCCGAACTCAGTAAGTCCTTTCTGCACAGGGACTAACAGATAAGTTCCAATCACGCGCCCAACAAAGAGGGCACTGAAACGGGCTTTCCAATGTGCTCATCGGAGAGGGCCTTACGTTCCAATCACGCGCCCAACAAAGAGGGCACTGAAACAAAGTATATTCGTACGCTGAGTACATGACGCTCCTGGCTGTTCCAATCACGCGCCCAACAAAGAGGGCACTGAAACCCTTGAGAATAGCAAATTGGAGATAAAAACGGGCGGTTCCAATCACGCGCCCAACAAAGAGGGCACTGAAACCTCTCGGACGACGGTCCAGAATGCCCTGAAGTATCTGTTCCAATCACGCGCCCAACAAAGAGGGCACTGAAACCCAATCCGTACCCGTGGGGAACGTCGATCTCGATGTTCCAATCACGCGCCCAACAAAGAGGGCACTGAAACACACTTGTCACAGGAGAGTGACCCCATGAACGATCGCGTTCCAATCACGCGCCCAACAAAGAGGGCAC
>CALLWY010000172.1 GCA_938015865.1 uncultured Planctomicrobium sp. | reverse complement strand
TCTGCTGCCCTATGAAGAGGTTCGCACCTCCGCCGAACCGGAAGCGATGGTGCAAGAATTTCTGCGCTCCAGCTACGAGGTTGCGTCCCGCTTGCTGGACTGGCCCGAGGGGCTTGCAAGCACGATGCAACCGGCTTTCGGCCGCCCTCCAAATGCGGGTTTTGCGGCGGGCTGATGACCCTCATCGCAATGTCGTTCGGGCACTCTATATAGGTCGCCATGGAAGTCGCACCCGTGTGGGATCAGCTCTCCCACAGCCTTTCTGAACTCCCCCGATCAGGGCTGCTGCTGGCGGCCTTGGGCGCGATGCTGGTGGGCGTTATCGGTTCGCTGATGATCCGCTGGATCCCCTCGCTCGGCAAGATGCTGCGGCTGGCAAGCACGCTGGGCTTGATGGGCGTTCTGGTGCTGGTGGTCGTCCAGCTGTCCCGCATGGACCCTCGCTTCGAAATGGCGGTGCCGCAGTTCGGCTATCCCGAGCAGGTGGTCGAGGGTGGCGAGACGCGGGTGGAACTGGCGCGCGACGGCCATTTCTGGCTGCGAGGCGAGTTAAACGGCCACCCTGCCAGCTTCCTCGTCGATACTGGCGCGACATTGACGGCGATCTCCACCGAAACCGCCGCCGTACCCGCCACGCTCGCCTCCGAATCCTCCCCGGAAGCGTCCAAATCCGCCTCGCCCCTCAAACCCGGAAGGCTCCTCAAATCCAGAACCATTGCCATAATCGGGAGCGGGAGCCTGTGCCTCCGCAGTGGAAACGAACCCCACTGCAGCGCATAACACGAACGTATTCAACACTTTTGGCAAAATGGGCGTTTTCGGCATGTCTATCGGTCCGAATCATTTCCAGCGGGGTTGAATAGGTCGCAGAGCGATCAGACTGCCTATGAAACCCCGACGAACGACAAATGGATCGACAACTCTGCGGATTGGAAAAGAAATCTTCCGATCTTATTGTGAGTACAGTGGTTTGGCTGTCGACATGGTAGGATCGTAACGAGTTTGATCATTTCATGTCATAAGATTTCGAGTTTTTCACCCGATCTTGACCTCAGAGGTTGATTCCACTCTTTCCTCCAGTGCGAGTGTTTATCGACACCCGCGATGGGAGGATCTGATTAGAATAACCTCGTCACCAGTTGTGAGGGTTTCACTTCCGACTGAGGAATGAGAACGTCAATGGACGGTTTTGGAGTTGTGTGATGAAATCCCCCCGAATTTTGATGTCATGTGCACTGATGTGCCTGATGGTTTTGCTCGACTTCGGGATGGGGACTGCCTACGGACAGATGTTCACCGGACGAGGCCGTGGTACTCCACGGGGACTTCTTCGGGAATTGAACAATGAGAATGTCCGCGCCGAACTGGAGCTGACCCCGGAACAGGCTCTGGAGCTGGACGCCATTCTGGAATCAAACCGGGATAACCGCGAGCAGTTTGCAGACATCTTTCAGAAATTCGCTCAGGCCAGCTCCGAAGAGGAACGGAATCAGGTTCGCACCGAGATGCAGGCCCGATTCGTTGAAGTCCGTAAAAAGGCAGAAGCAGAGGCCAAGGCAATACTGACTCCCGCACAGGTGATGCGGCTGGAGCAGCTCTATCTCCATCTCGAAGGACCGATGCTTTTTGTCTGGGAGCCGGAACTCGCTACTGAGTTTGGCATTACAGAGGAACAGAAAAAGGAACTCTCCGGGCTGGGCGAGCAGCGGATGGTCGCAAGGTTGGCACTTGGACGTGACGCCTCCCCCGAGGATCGCAAGAAACTGGACGATGAATGGGCTGAAAAACTGCTCTCTGTCCTGACCCCTGAACAACAGAAACTCTGGAACGATCGGAGTGGACCGGCTCCGACTGTCATCTTAACTTCACAGCCGCGCCCCAGCGATACGAATGGGAGTGGGACAGAACCACAGCGACCAACAACTGCAACCTCCACTCCCGCACCGGCAGCATCTCCCGGAATGACAGCAACGGGGCCCGACAGCCCCGTACCGCAGACAGATCCCGTTCCTGCTGGTACCGCCACTGCTGGCCCTGCTCCGGCGGACGTCCCTCAGACGCCTCAGCAAACACAGCCCCCTCAGCGAATTGTCACGCTTCAACCGCCCGGGGCTTCGAATCAGCCGGGCGGCACCTTCAAGGTCGATTCGAAGGAGCCAACTGACGGAAACTCATCAGACAAAGGGGAGAAAAAGCTCTCCTTCAACTTCCGTTACGCCCCCTGGTCGGAAGTCCTGAAGCTCTTTGCCGAAGAACTTGACCTCTCACTCGACCTGAATGTCATTCCTCCAGGGACGTTCAATTACCTGGACCGCAACGAGTACACCCCGACAGAAGCACTCGACATCATCAACGGGTATCTGTTGACCAAGGGATATTGTTTGGTGCGGCGGGACGACTTCCTTGTCTGCATCAGTATCGACGACCCGATTCCGCCCAGCCTGATTCCAAACGTTTCTCCTGATGATTTGGAGTCTCGCGGGAAAAATGAGCTGCTCACCGTGATCTTCCCACTTGAGGGGGTCGATGTGACGCAGATGGCTGCTGAAGTCCACGAAATTAAAGGCCCGCAAGGGAAAGTTGTCGGACTGAAATCGACCAATTCGCTTCTTGTCACCGACATCGGTACGAATCTGATCCGGATTCGCGACATGCTGAAGGGTGTGACAGCACGTGGAGGCCCGAATGACATCTCGTTCCGTTCCTATCCAGTGAAACACATCGAAGTGACCGATGCAGAAGCCATCGTCCGGGCCCTGCTTGGGGTGACTCCGAGTGTGGCGAATGTCAGCTCATCTGCTGGCGGCGACAGTCCGGGGCGTGGCGATCCCCGAGGCGGATTCCGTGGCGGACCTCCCGGATCATCGCGAGGTGGAGAACGGGGAGAAGGCGATCA
>CALLWY010000171.1 GCA_938015865.1 uncultured Planctomicrobium sp. | reverse complement strand
CTTCGATCGTCAGAAACTCATAAAGCAGAAGCGGAAATGGCCGCAAATCCATTGCGGTCGGGATGCGATCAGGACACTACCGGAATGAACGCTGTCATTCAGAGACAATCATTGTGCGGTCCAGCTGCGAGAGTGCTCCCATATCGGTTGAGACCAATGTGGATGCATAGGCTGTTTCGTCTTCCCCCGTTCGTAGAGGACGGGCATTCTGATCGTTGTAGCTGTTCCACCATTTCATGGCATCTTCCCGAGTCCACGGTCGACGTGGAGTACACTGGGACAGAGCCGCAGCAAGGGCGGATGCGCTGTTGGGACGATCTGCGGGATTCTTCTGAAGGCAACTCATCAAGATGCGTTCGAATTCCGGACAGAGATCGATATCACACCGCTCCGTTGGAGCAAGTGGAGTCGACCGCATGTGCTGATGAAGAACGTCCAGAACAGTCCGTCCGGTAAAGACGTGTGTTCCGGTCAGCAGGTAATAGCCGACCGCTGCAATGGAATACAGATCGCTTCTTGGACAAATGTTTTCACGGGCCTGAGCCGCTTCCGGGGACATGTAGAGCGGAGTCCCCACCACACCACGGGCACTTTCGCCAATCGCTGTCGGATCGGTGTTAACGGTTGTGACCAACCCGAAGTCCAGGACCGTGACATGATCCGGCGAGTTGGACCGTTTCGAGAGCATGATATTCTCGGGCTTGATGTCCCGATGAATCAGATTCATCTCGTGGGCCTCAGCCAGAGCACTGCAGGTCTGTTGCAGAATCGAGAGAACTCGTCCGTCGGGCAATGGGCCATCGATTTTGACCAGCTCCGCAAGAGTCAGTCCATCAATCAGCTCCATGGCATAGTAGAACAGGTCATCCGGGGTATGGCCATAATCAAAAATGGCGACCGTATTGGGATGCCGAAGTCGCGAGGTCAGTTGCACTTCCTGCTCAAATTGTGCAATTGACTCGTTATTTGTCCGCTCAGCACGAAGGATTTTGATGGCAGCGGGGCGACGTAACCGGATATGTCGGGCACGGAAAATCGACCCCATCGTGCTTTCCTTGAGTTTCTCCTCAAGCACGTAATTGCCAAATTGTCGTCCCGCGATCACCGCCTTTTGTCGACGGTACTCCAGCTGTTCCAGCATGGCGTTCTGAAGCCGATGAACGAGCGACACCGGATTATGGAGGGACGAATTCAATGCCTGGACAGTTTCGTCAACAGCTTGCGCCACCTGGATCACGTGGAACTTTCGGTTAATGGCATGGAGATCGATCAGTCGGGTCACTCCATCCGGCGACTGCCGAAGCATGTCCATCAACAACGATGCACAGGCTGGAGGAAACGAATTCGGTGGATCCGCATAATCGACGAGTAACTGCTCCGGGGAATGATGATGTTGCAGCACCGCCAGAGCGAGCGTCTCTGAAAAGCCCCAGTTCAGGAGAGTTTTGGCGGTAATTTCCGGATGGGTCCACCCAAACCGCTCCCGTTCAAAACTGGTGATACAGACATACTCGTTTTGATGCAGGTATTCGTGATATTCAATCTGATATCGGGCCGTCAGCACAGGCAGCAGGATGTCCTGCACCATGGCCGCGGTATACGCGACCGTTTCATCCAGCCCCATCTGACGGGCGACTTCACGAGCAAACAACGCCCGTTCAACAGTCTCGCGGCGGAAATCTGAGCTGGAAATTAAAGGAGATTCAATCTGATGGACGGCACTGGTCAGAGCACTGGTCAGAAGGATGGTAGTACTGGTGGGAATCCCAAGGAGCGTGATCGCCTGGGTAACCGAGTCCACTTTATGCCGCAGCCCACGCACACAGGAATTCACATTTCGAAGTAACTCCGCAGTTAATGCCGGTTCGCATTCCACGACCTCGGCAAGCGCCCGCACGGTGATATCCGGCTGACGGGCACGGGCGGAAAAGGTAATGACGGACTGTGGCGGGACCGGCAATTGCAGATCCTCATGCCACTGGAGTTGATCCAGTCGCGCCAGCAGTTCTCGTTCATAAGGGGTCAGGACAACCATAACAGTTGAGATTACTCAAGTTTCTCGGAATCTGTTCCGACAGGTCGTGACAATGAGGACCAAGCGTTTCTGTGAGTCGGTGAAGACACCAGTTCGTTGAATGAAACAAAGGGAACAATGGGAAAATGGACTTACGAGGAAGGGCCCGGCCCGATGCCAACTTGTGAAGCGGCCCGGCAGTTAAACGCGGAGGGCTTCCGATGCTGCTGATCTGCGGCCCGGAGGAGTCACTGCGATTAACTCTTCCACAATCGTGCTTCGGTTTCGTCCGGAGCGTTTGGATCGATACATGGCTGCATCAGCTGCTTCGAGAATCTGGATTGGGAAATCTGGGTTTTCTGGCGTCGGGGAAACAAGACATCCCCCGATACTGGCCGTCACATTCAGAATCAGATCGCCCAACCTCAGAGGGGTGGATTCGATCCGTTGCCGGATCATTTCGGCTCGACGAGCAAAAGAAGTGACATCCTGATCCGAGGTCAGGACGACGAATTCTTCTCCCCCATATCGAGTGACAACATCTCCTTCTCTTACCGATTCGCGAATGAGCTGTGCAACCAGTTTGAGCACCTCATCGCCGACAAGATGACCGTGCGTATCGTTGACCTGCTTGAAGTAGTCCACATCAAGAAACAGGAGACCAACGGAGCTTCCCTGTTCAATGGCCCGTTGAGTCCGATCATTCAAGGACTGGTTTAGATAGCCCCGGTTGTAAAGCGACGTCAGCGGATCGGTCATGGTGGAGGCTGTCAGTTCCATGACCCGCTTTCTGAGTCGTCCGTTTTCTTCCTGAATCTCGTGGTTCGCATATCCACCCGGAGGATCATCCCGATTCATGGCTGCGCTGGCAGCAAGAGCAGAGAGTTGTCCCATCGCCTGAGACAGCAATTCCATCGGGGAACCAACTTTGGACATATCCACAGCAAACAGGGAGCTGTGCCGGTCAAGAGCCTCACGGACCCGATCCACCAGCAGATTGACCTGCTCTTCGGTTATTCCAAGGATGCTGCAACACAACTCATAGGCCTTGGCGATGGCCAGACCGCGATTTTCACCACTGAAAAAGTCGGCAAATGCCGATGCAATGCGAAGGATGTCTGTCAGGTCGACCGTCCCCGGAACGCGATTGGCACAGGCTTCGTCCATGGATGCGTTCATATCATTGATCGCATTCAGGCAATGCTCGGGGAGCTTCCATTCACGCACCAGATATAACGTGACCTGTCGAGACGTGATGCTGGCACACTGGGATTCGATTTCATCCAGAGGAGCCCCGGTCTCATTCGCTTTCTCGATGCACGCAACAAAACGCTCCCGATCGGACCCCAACATCGCCAGACGCCCGATCCGAGCCAGCAATCCGATGGTAAAGGCTTCGGCAGCGTCTACTTTCGTGGTGTAGTTCTCTGCCAGTAGCGAGGCAGCACATCCACGGACCAGCGATTGAAACCAGAAATCCGAGTAAAGGTTGGCGTGCGGGCTGCGAGACATGCTTGCTTCGGCCAGGGAGAACCCCAAGGCCAATGCCATCACTGATTTCTTGCCTAACAGGACAACGGCCCGCTGAAGATCGCAAACAGGACGCTTCATCCCGAAACGGGAGGTATTCGCCGCCTTGAGGATTTTCCCGGAGAGAGCTGGGTCCATTCGGAGAACACAAACCACGTCAGAAATGCTGACTTCCGGGTCCGAAAACATATGCAGCAACTGCACTGCCACTGTTGGCAGTGAAGGAAGCTGAGAAAGTCTTTGCAGCTTGCTATCCATGCGAGTTTCCAAAGTCTGGAATTGGGAATGAGTTGGGAAGCGCGCAATGATTTTCGTCACCGGAAAGCAGACCAACCTCTCTGCGGAAGTTCATCTGCACGGTTCTTCTCCGGTGGCGGTTGTTGCCGGAATCAGGTGTCGATCCGTTGTCGTCACACTACTGGATGGAATCTCAACCCGAATCGAGCACATCCTTGCTCCCCTTCGGGAAAGGTTTTGCGACTCGGAGGAAGGATAGGGTCACTCTGAGTGCCCCGAGATCGCAAACTTCCCTCTCTATCCATATCCCGCATTTCCTCGACACGAGTTCTTTTTGTGGTGTTCTGATGTCAAAAGAAAACGTCGCTCGTGATAAAAGGCATCAGAACGGGACTGAATCAACTGAGCAGACTAGGTCGAATATGCAGTCTGTAAGAGCTGGGAGGAACGCGTTCTCTTTCATCGGGACTCTTCGTGGATTGATTTGAAAATCATCCCTTCTTTTAAAGAAAGGTTTCAGTCCAGATGTGTCGATTGAGTAGGAGGTGCGTATTTCGCGATTAAGGAAAGATACGCAAATCCTTCTGGAGAAGCTGATGTTTCCGATTCCACATCGACTCGACCATCTTGCCAGTTTGATGGGAGCAGCCCAGTTGCGTCATGGCGTGATCAGCCAGAATCTCGCGAATGTCCATACTCCCGGGTATCACCGGCTGGATGTGAAGTTTGAGGAGTTACTGGCAGAACACCTCAAAGGAAGCGCCAGCGTGGGAGAACGGCCACAACCGGTGATCTATGAGCAACAGGGGCTGAATGAACGCCCCGACGGGAACAACGTCGATGTGGACCGGGAAATCACTGAATTAAATCGGAATGCGATGATGTTTCAGGCCTACTCCACGCTCCTGGCCAGCCAGTTCGACCTGTTGCGTCGTGCCACAAGCTGATTCGTCGGTGCGTTCGGCAGTTTCTGCGGGGCAAACGACCGGCACCGGGACTCAGAAGCGGGTTGCCGTTCTGGGAATGACGGTTGGAAGGGTATGACTCAAACACAATTTTGAGGACGAGACGACATGGGAATGGGAAACCTCTTTTCCGCGACAGGAATCTCCGCGTCCGGCCTGACTGCGGAGCGACTTCGGATGGAAGTCGCCGCCAACAACATAGCCAATGCCCATACCACCAAATCCGCAGACGGGGGTCCGTATCGGCGACAGCAGGTTGTCTTTGCAGAAGTCGTGGACCAAACAGTACGAAGAGGATCACAGGGGGCTCCCCAATCCATTGAGGGCCTGAAAGGGGTTCAAGTCGTTGGAATTGAAAAGGATCAATCCCCTCTGGAACGCGTGTACAACCCTGGGCATCCCGATGCCGACGCAGAAGGATTTATTGAAATGCCCAACGTCTCGCTTCCAACGGAGATGATCGAACTGATGACCGCAAACCGGGCCTATGAAGCCAACCTGAAGTCGTTACAGACATTCAGGCAAATGGCAGAACAGGCACTCACCTTAATGAGGGCGACAGGCTGATGCAGGTTTCCTCCTTAACAACATCCGGCATTGGGAACATCCCTGAAATTTCACGGGGACTCTCCTCGACGAACGCTCCCGAAAATGGGGGTCCCGTTTCGTTTGAGAAATTGATGACCCGAATGCTCAAGGAGGCGGACAGTGCGCAACAGGTTGTTGCACAGGACGTGGACCAGCTGATGACAGGCGAGGTCACCAATATCCACGACGTCGCCATCAATGTCGCCAAGGCAGATATCGCCTTTCGACTGGTCCTTGAAGTTCGAAACAAGTTGATCGCCGCTTATCAGGAGGTAATGCGAATGCAGGTCTGAGCTTAAAAGGACGTACTCGCTTCGACTGGCATTCCCCCCCTTTTCACCCTTCCCACCGAACGAGGAATTCCTCAATTCAGGGAGCCTGCCCATGGCTCCAACACAAGGATGTCTCCTGTTGACAGGTTGCTGACTGGGTTTCAGAGATGGATCTTCTGAACAATTTGACCTCACAACTGCTGGCGATGTGGAATCGCTGGTCTGCGGGGCAACGTGCAGGAATGGTCGTCGCAACAGCTCTGTCGCTGGCGATCATCGGGGGGGTCGGCTATTGGGCGACCATTCCCGAATACGTTGTCGTCACAGACCGGATGAGTCCTCAACAGGCTGCAGAGGTCGTCAGCGTCCTTGAATCAGAAAATATCCGCTACAAACTGAACTACGCCGGTTCGTCAGTCAGCGTTCCCAAGCAATCGCTCAGCCGTGCACGCCTTGCCCTGAAAGATGTTGTCGCTGTCAATCCCAAGGAGACACCGGAGATCAGCGAAGGGATCTGGTCGGATCCGACGTTGTACCAGGCGAGGATGACCCGTCAGCTGGAAACACGTCTGGCACGCTCCATTATGCAGCTGGGGAGCGTTCGGAACGCAACGGTTCACCTGACTCCCGGAGAATCAAGCCCCTTTATCCGGAACCGGGCCCCGGCAAAGGCGAGCGTTGTCCTCGACCTTCAGCCGAACTCTCTTTTCTCCGCCACCGATGCCCGCGCGATTGTGTCACTGGTGGCACATAGCGTGGAGAATCTGGACCCGGAAAATGTTTCGGTCCTTGATACTCAAGGGCGCCTTCTCTCGACGGCCCACGGAGTTGAGGCAGACGTCACCGGCCAGCTGGCGTATCGAAGCCGGGTGGAATCCGATCTTTCCTCAAAAGCGGAATCCATTCTGACCCAGATGCTCGGTCCGGGACGTGCAGTCGTCCGGGTCACAGCGGATATCGATTTCACTCAGACTCAAACCAAAGAAATCAGGTACGATCCTGACGCCAAGGTCAAGGTTTCGGAAACGATTCATTCTGAGTCCTCCAGTGCCGGCAATCGGATTGCCCGAGGCACAGTCGGCCAGCCTCCAGAGCAATTTGACAAACTCGGATTCAAAGCAGAATCAACAGGGTCTTCAGGTCCTTCGACTAAAGTCGAAAGCAACACCACCCAGTATGAAAACGCAAAGACTGAAGACACAGTCCATCGTGCGCCGGGGCGAATCAGCCGGCTGACGGTCGCAGCCGTCGTCCAGCTCCCGGACACAGCAGCACAAGGACAGGATGCGAACGCTCAGGCCGCTGCGAATGTTCCCGCGATCACAAAGGAACAGATTGAAAACATCATCAAACAGGCCGTCGGGTTCGACCCCAGCCGATCAGACGAGATCGAAGTGCTCACTGCTCCTCTGATCGGAAACACGGCCTTGCTGGCTCCGGTTGAATCACCCAGAGGATGGGAGCAGTACAGCGGACTGCTGAACCAGATATCCCTGGGACTGGGGGCCATCGTGGCCCTGGTTCTCGGAGGACTGGTCCTTCGCAAGATGAAACCAATTGTTGTCGAAACCGAGAGCAAGGAAAGCCTTCCTCCCGATGTCGTCCTGCGAATTGCAGATATCACGGAACAGGCACAGGAAGATCCAGAATCCGTTGCCAACGTGATTCGGGCCTGGCTCAGCGAGCCCGGCGAAGCAAAATCCAACCACAAGAGAGCATCCTGACAGGGAACAATTTCGCCTGAAATCATGAACGGCATTGTGAACACAGATCTGACGACTCAACAGCGGGAAGAGCGCGTGCTGACACTTCTCCACATGCTCGGGCGGGAAGCCGCCGGACAGGTGCTGGAGTGCCTGGAGCCCGAGCTTGGCTCGCATCTGCGCAACCGTCTGGAGGTGTTTTCACAGAATCCCCCCAATGGGCGACGTCAGACCCAGGTACTCGAAGAATTCGAACGATTCTTCCATTTCGCGAAGACCGTTGTCCCGGCCACATTGAAACTTCATTCCGGTGATAGCGATGTGGACACGGAAGAAGAGGAAGAATCAACGCCGCAGCTCTCATACGAGCTTTCAGGAGACTCACTCATCGATCTTGAGAAGATGAACCCATATCAGCTGTCGGCGGCACTCGAAGACGAACAGCCACGCACGATTGCATTGCTGCTGAAAGTCGTCTCTCCGAGGAGAGTTGCAGAGCTGTTAAATCTGTTGTCGGTATCGAAGAGGGAGAACGTGGTCCGGGAAATGAGCCGAGATCCCCGGGCTCCCGAGATCATTCTGCGTCGAATCGCGAATACGATCGTTGAGCGGGCCATCACCCTTCCGCCGGAACCAAGGTCCAACAACGATAATCTTCAGCGGATGGTCGAAGTGCTTCGTGCCACGGAGAAATCGCAACGACGACAGATTCTCAAGACGCTCGAAGCTCAGGACCCGGAACAGGCCAGCTTGATCAATCAGGCCCTGTACCAGTTTGAGGATCTTCTCACGCTGGACGATCTGCAGGTCCAGAAGGTTTTGTCGCGCATCGACTCGGCAACCCTCTGCACTGCCCTCTTTGGTGCAGATGAGCGTCTGATCGAAAAGATCATGTCCAACCTGTCGAAGCGTGCCCGCACTGCACTTCAGGAGGAGCTTTCATTTACCCGCGGGGTTTCCGCTTCTCAGCTGAAGGCCGCACGTCAGCTCATGGTTCAGGCCATAGCAGAAGCCGAACAGGCCACAGAGTAATGGGAGAAGTTCATTCATGCATCGCCAGACCATCGTATGGAACCGGATTCCATCAGACGTGCGGCTGCGCGGATGCACGAACACAAATGCTGCCGCAACCCCTCCAGTCGAAGAACCTCCTCCAGTCAAACCTCCCGTCCCGGTCGCAGCAACGTTTCCCAACGAATCCGGGCAGCCTGTTCCGGCAGCTCCCCCTCCTCCGCCGGATATCCGCCCCTTGCTGGAGACGATCGCCGAAAGGTTGCGGTCGATTGATGAGCGCCGACAACAGGCACTGGAAGAACTCCAGCAGGTTGCGATTGAACTCTCCGTCGCTGTGGCCTCATACCTCGTTCACACCGCCATTGATCGGGGAGAGTTTGGCGTGGAACACCTGGTTCGTCAGGCAGTCGATGCGCTGGGGCTCGACAATGCCCCTGTCGTCTCGCTTCACCCCACAGATTTACAGCTCTTACAGAAACGCCTGCTCCAGCAACCACCCCCGTGGGAGCTCTCACAGGTCACCTTCGAAGCAGACCCCGGAATCGCTCGTGGCGGCTGCCGGGTGGAAGACAACAAAGGACGAGTGCTGGTCTCGGACATCAGCCTGCGACTTTCGGACATACGCCGTCACTGGATGGAGGAACTGGATGACACTCAGGTTGAACGTCGCGGCGCTTCAGGAGAAGGCCCGTCGTTGCGACGCTTTCCGGACCGCCGGGAAATTGCGTAGCGTTCAGGAAATGCTGAACGCTCGAATTCCCGCCTTTATCGGCGAAGTCTGTGAAATCCGGACTTCGCACGACGAGCGTCTGCTTGCCGAGGTGGTCGGTGTTCAGGACGAGATCTCGCAGATCATGAGTTTCCATCATGCAACGGGTCTGAAGCCCGGCTGTGAGGTGATTGGTTCAGGACGTCGAGTCAGCGTCCCGGTCGGCCCTTCCCTGCTCGGACGTGTTCTCAATGGACTCGGCCAGCCCATTGACCAGAAGGGCCCCCTTGGAGTTCGCCGATGGAAGCCGGTCGATCAGGACACCCCCGCCCCGCTCCGACGGCAGCGGATCACCCAACCTCTGTCGACCGGACAACGGGTCATCGATGGTCTATTGACAATTGGCTTCGGTCAGCGTGTCGGCCTGTTTGCCGGAAGTGGAGTCGGCAAAAGTACCCTCATGGGTGAGATCGCCAAACATGCCAGCGCGGATCTCAACGTCATTTGCCTGGTGGGAGAACGAGGGAGAGAAGTACTTCCGTTCATCGAGGATTGTCTGGGAGAACAGGGACGGGCACGGAGCGTTGTGGTTGTCGCGACTTCTGATGAAACCCCGTTGATGCGCATTCAAGCCGTCCGCAGTGCCATCACGATTGCGGATGACTTCCGTTCCCGCGGGGCCAATGTTCTCTTCTTTCTCGACAGTCTGACCCGGCTTGCCTTCGCCCAGCGCGAACTGGGGCTGCTTCGCGGGGAACCTCCGGGGACTCGGGGATACCCACCTTCGGTTTTCACACTACTGGCCAGCACACTCGAGAAGCTTGGAAACGACGAGATCGGCTCAATCACGGGATTAATTACTGTTCTCGTCGATGGAGATGATATGGACGAGCCAATCGCTGATGCGGCCCGTTCCATTCTCGACGGGCATATCATCCTGAGCCGGAAAATTGCAGCGAGAGGTCAATATCCGGCCGTTGATGTCCTTTACAGCTTGAGTCGTCTGTTTCGGGAAATTACCACTCCAGCGCATCAGGCTGCGGCCCAGAGGATGCGGCAGATTCTGGCGACCTATGATGAAGTGGCCGACCTGATTCAACTGGGGATGTATCAAAAAGGGGCATCCCCCGCCGTTGATGAAGCGATTCAACTGATGCCCTCAATCCTTGCATTTCTGAAACAGGAGATCGGCACATCCACTCCCTTCCCGGAGATGCTGGAACAGATCTCCCGGTTCTCACCGCCGCAACAGGCCACAACACCCCTCCCGACCAGTGAACAGGCAGGATCACCGAAATGAAGCGATTCCAGTCCCGCCTGCAGAAGGTCCACGACATCCTCCAGCAGCAATGCCGCATGGCTGAGCTGGAGTTTGCCCGTGCGCGGGCTCAACTCTCTGCTGCCGAGCAGAAGGTGGAACAGGCCATCGAAGAATTCCATGCTGCCCGGCAGGACGTTCGCAGTGCTCTTTTAACAACACAGCAAATTTCCGCGATTCTCGTGATGCAGCAACATCTGGACGCAGCCCAGAGCGGGATTCAGAAACGGAAAACGGAACGAGATCAGGCGGAACAGGTTTGCCAGCAGGCTCGACAGAAATATCAGTCGATTCACTCGCAGGTCGAGCGCATTGAGAAGTTGATTGAGAAACAACGGGAAGAACATCATCAGGAGATGCTGAAAGGTCACCAGCAAACGCTGGATGATGTCGCCCTGTTCCGGTGGAACGCAGCGGAACGGGAGACAAAGGAGGTGAACTTCCATGGTTAAGATTCTGGCAATGATCGGATTTGGTGCGATCGTCCTGATGGTCTCTGCAGGAGGATCATGGTTCGTCCAGAACAAGTTGCTGGGATCTGCCAGCCATTCCACCAGCCACGGCAAGGAACATGGGACCAGTGATCACGGCTCGAGCCATGGAGCCACAAGCACCGCTCAGACAACCACGTCGGAACCTCCCGCTCCTCCAGAGGGAGTTCTGACCAAAGGACCTGTCGACGAGCGACTTCCGGTCCCGGTGCGTCCCCGGGAGATGAGCGTAGAAGAACTTCTTCGTTATGGAATGGGAGTGAAGGAACGGGAAGCACAGGTCAAACTGCAGGAAGAGGCGCTACAAAAGCGCCGCGTTCAACATCAGTTGGCCCAGGCAGATATTGAAGCCGAGCGAAAGGAAGTTGATGGGCTGCGGGTTCAGGTGAGTGAGCAACTCAAACAAGCAGAGCAGCTCATTGAACGATTGAAGGAACTCCGCTCCCAGTTCCTGCAGGACCAGGCCGATGCTGCCGAGAAGATGCAGCAGATCAAGCATGAACGTGTGGAAATCGACCAGGAGCACATGGACAACACCAAGCGACTTTCGCAGTGGATTCAGAGCATGGATCCGGAGAAAGCCGCTGAAGTTCTCAAGTCGATGGCCAACGATGGCCCCGAACAACAGGGAATCGTGGTTCAGATTCTGAGAAATCTGGAGGAGCGTGAGGCAGCCAAGATTCTGTCTGCCATCGATGACCCTAAGCTGGTCCAACAGCTGATCGAGAAATTCCGCAATCTCAAACCACCTCCAGCCAAGACTGCAACACGACGATAACCGCCGGTTGACACCCTTCTTTCTCCTCCCTTCCTTCCCTTCCCGTTTCCCATCCCCACCCGCCTCTCAGCGAAGGTTCTGACATGGACGTCATGCAGATTTCCGTCATTCTTCGTGACCTGCTTCTCACGGGGCTGGTACTGACACTCCCCTCCGTAGCCGCCAGTCTCCTGATTGGAACGGTCATCAGTATTTTGCAGACCGTCACCAGTATTCAGGAACAGACTCTCTCCTTCGCCCCACGCATCATTGGAGTGGCGGTCGTGATGATGGTGACATTGCCCTGGAGCCTGCGCATGGCGATGGGATTCACCTCACGCATGATCTACCACATGCTGGAGGCCGTCCAATGATGACGCTGATGGCCATCGCCCTGCTGCTGGTCTTCCTGCGTGTCGGTGGATTCGTTGCCTTTCTCCCTCCGTTTTCCGGGAATGGTATCCCCAACACCGTGAAGATCGGGCTGATCATCGCGCTGACTGCACTGTGGGGAGCACGTCTGGTCCCGACGGTCGCTTTGACCCTCAATCCATCGGTCACCGAGAACTGGCTTTTTCTCGCCTGGCTGGGAATTCGGGAAACTCTTCTGGGATGCGCACTGGGATGGCTGTTGGGCCTCATTCTGGTTCCGATTCGCGTTGCCGGCGCGTATATCGTTCAGGAAATGGGCCTGACGATGGCCGCCGTCACATCGGCAACAGAACCGGGCGAATCCAATGTCCTCTCACAGATGTTCGAAGTGGCCGCCGTTCTGTTTCTCTTTGGCGGCAATGTTCATCATGAGTTCCTTCGGCTCTTTGATGCGACATTCACCATGTTCCCGCTGGGGCGTAGCTGGGAACTCCCCTCACTGGAATGGATCACAGGCACCATTCTTCAACCCGTTGAGATTGGACTGGGGATTGCAGCTCCTGTCGGAATTCTCCTGTTTGCCTGCATGGTCTCGACACTGTTGATCATGCGTCAGACGCCGCAGTTCAACCTGTTCACTTTTGGAGCCCCCATTCGACTCATCGTGGGGATGGTCGGCCTGATCTGGTTCCTTCCCAGTATCCTCGCCAGTGGAATTCGCAGCCTTCAGATGTTTGTTCAATTCCACGGATTATAAAGCCTCGCTGCTGGACGGTCTGTCCTGACGCAGCCTTAGAGAATCCATCGAAATGTCAGAGGAATTTAACGACAACAAGACAGAAGCCCCAACACCGCATCGCCGCGAGCAGGCGCGGGAAGAGGGACAGGTTGTCTTCAGTCCAGACCTGAACAGTTCTGTCACGATTCTGGTCGTGGCGGTTGCTGCCATCTGGCTGATTCCTCATATGGCCATGCAGATGCAGAACCTGTTACGGGTTCGAATACTGAACCTTAGCGGAGACGACTGGGGTGTCGCGGCGACTCGAATGGCGGTTGGATGGCTCGTATCCAATCTCTGGACCATTGCCGGGACGAGCTGCATTGTTTTTGTTGCGGTCAATATCGTTCTTTCGCAGGTTCAGACCGGGTTTCTCATCACCACAAAGCCACTTGCGCCGAACTGGAACAAGCTGAACATGGTTCAGGGATTCCAGCGTCTGTGGTCGCTCGACAGTCTGGTTCGAGGACTCCTCGCAATGGTGAAAGTGGTTACCCTGACGACGGTGACCGTTCTCCTGTTTCTGTCGTGGCATCACACCATTCAGCGAGATGCCCACGGTGACCTGGCTTACTCGGTTCAGGTCGGCTGGGACATGATCCGGCAACTGTTAATGTTCGTTGCCGGTGCAGCACTCACCTGGGGAGCGGCGGACTACGGGTTCCGCTGGTATCGCAATGAACTGAAACTGCGGATGACCCGTGATGAACTCAAGGAGGAAATCAAATCCGAAAGCGGGGATCCACATATGAAAGCGCGGATTCGCCGCATGCAGAAGGAAGCGGCCCAGAGAAAGACGCTTCAGGATGTTCCGAAAGCAACTGTCGTTCTGACCAACCCCACGCACTACGCAGTGGCACTTCAGTACGAAGCGGGAGTGATGAACGCCCCGAAAGTGGTCGCCAAAGGGAAAGGAGCATTCGCACGCCGGATTGCTGAGATTGCCCGGGAGAATGGAGTTCCGGTCCTGGAGCGTAAGCCGTTGGCCCGAGCCCTCTATGCCCTTGGGGAAGTCGGTAAGGAAATTCCGGTGGAGTACTTCCGGGCTGTGGCAGAAATTCTCGCTTACGTCTACAAACTGAAACAACGATGAGGCTCTGACAAGAGGCTCGTTCCTCCAAAAATCATTGGGGAAATTTCTGCGGTGTGACTAGAATTCCCCAGACAATTTCACAGGCCGCTTTGGCCCATTCCGATTCCGCCTCCGTTCCCCTTCCGAACAGCGGAGTCAGCATGTATCCCGTCCTCTTCTGAAAAGGATCACCATGATGAAATCCTGGGTACAGTCATTGGGACTGCTGTTTCTGAGAGTCTCCATGGGAGGGCTGATGCTGGGAGGCCACGGATTAGGCAAGCTCATGAGTTTCAGCAAACTTGCCAGCTCGTTCCCGGACCCGCTTGGAGTGGGAAGCTTTCTTTCGTTATCACTGGCGATCTTCGCGGAGTTCTTCTGCTCCGTCCTGCTCATCCTTGGAATCGGAACGCGACTGGCAACCATTCCATTAATCGTGACCATGCTCGTCGCCATCACGGTCATTCATGCCAAGGACCCGTGGCAGGCAAAAGAGCTGGCAGCCCTCTATCTGTCTGGATACCTCACGCTCCTCATCTGCGGAGGAGGCGGATTTGCACTGGACAGCGTTCTGTGGCGATGGACCAAAAAGAAGAAATCAAAGTCCAAGGAATAAAGAACAAACAGCAGCGAGATTCACAGCATCAGGTTTAATTGCATTCTGTCCTGGGTGTGGGCAGAGAAACAAAACTGGCTATTGATTCTGTGAAACGCCATTAACTCGTCCGACTCTTAGCAGCCTGATGCGGACGGCAGCAATGCGATCATTCGAAGATGAGCGAACGGATCCACTCGACGTTCGCTCATCTTTCTTTTTTCTTCAGCGTCCGGCATTCATCGCGACATCCCGGTCATAAAACCGGTCCCAGATCTGACGCAGTTTGCGATCCTGCCGGGATTGGCGACGGACGACGTAGGAGCCGACTCCTCCAATCCCAACCAGAAAGATGCCGAGAGCTGTTGCTCCGGAATGCTCTGATGTCAAAACGAATGCTTCGTAAAGTGAGAGCAGAACGGGACGCAGCACGAGAAGCGCCCCTCCCACAATCAATGTCACCAGGTTCAATTTTGGAAAGACGCGGAGCACCTGAAGATACAACCAGCCCCCAGCCCCGGCCCCAACAATCGAGGCACCAACAAAGGCCCAGGGAGACAGACCGGTCACGGCAGCCCAGGAAGAAATGAATTCGTTCATGTCTTGATCTACGTTTGAATCAATGCGAAGTGGATCATCTGGCGGACGCCGATTCGGGAAATCGGGTCATAGCATGGTGTGATACGTTGGGCAGAAGTTTTGAGGAGGGACACGACCAATGATCGTCGGGTTCATTGCATGTCATGTGCCATATCATTGGCAGAGTGTCGACGGTTTCAAGAACCAAATTGAGAGGAGCGACGGAAGTCTCAACCACAGGAATCAGTTACGCAACGTTTGGAATCAACATTGTCGATACGTTTACCGATTCCTGCATGACTGATCCCCGGTGAAATGGGTCATCTCTTTGAATCAGCGCGCTCTCACTTCGAAGACAGAACGGGAGGGTGTTGCTTGAATATTCAAACTGCAGAATCTGCCGATGGTTAGATCGCCGTCGGTTGTTCGATCGACTCGTTGAAGGACGATCCATTCCGGGTGTCGACCAAATGGTCGATCTGCCGAGCCCCCTGCATCACCTCCACCGTCTCCACGCAAATATTCACGCCCGCAGCAGCGGGGAGTTCTTTCCGGACGGACTGGAGCACATCAATGTATGCCTCCATAGCAACGAGAAACTCGAGTCGGACCTGCTCATTGACAGGCATTCTGGAACTCTGACAAACCATCCATCGCTGGGTTGTCCGGTGACAGGGGACTGAGCTGTAACCGATGGCTCCCGCCCGGACGAATTGTTCGACGATTGTCTCTTCCAGTTCAGCATCTGCATAAATGGTGACGCGACGCATACGCCGCAGTCCCCGCTTTCGGGCAGAGGATTCGTGTCGGGACAGAGGGACGTGCGATTCCAGTCCCAGAAGCTCCAGTCGTAACCCGCGATGCTCGAAGTCTGCCTGCATTCCCCGCAGCTTGTCCATCACCGAATGATCCACCAGTCGGACATCGGAGAGATCCAGCAGGATGTTTTTCCCGGCATCGAGGCCAAACTTTTCGAGGTTCTTGCGGACGGACAACCAGTTACTGAAGACTGCCGCTGAATGGGGACGAATCAGGCAGGAATTCTCTCCACTCGGTTCAACATCAAGATCTGCAACAAACAACGACTTGAGGGGGACACCATTGGCAACGTGAATTATCAGTTTCACCGCAATCCCAATGGCCACACCAATCAGAAGGTCCGTCGCGAGGACGCCGACCAGCGTGGTCACAAAGATGACCAGCTGCTCCCGCCCAATCTGATAAACATGCAGGAACTCTTTGGGATGAGCGAGGCGGAATCCCGTGTAGACCAGCATGGCAGCCAATGCTGCCAACGGCAGCAGGTGCAGGACCATCGGAATGAGGGCCACACAAATCAGCAGAAAGATCCCGTGCCACATGTCCGCGAAACGGGTTCGGGCGCCGTTATCGATGTTGGCCTTGCTGCGGACGATCTCCGAGATCATTGGAAGTCCCCCAACCATCGCGCTGCAAAGATTGGCGGCCCCAACTGCCAGAATGTCCCGATCGATATTGGTCTTTCGTTTCCAGGGATCGATCATGTCAATCGCCTTCGCACTCAGGACCGATTCCAGCGTCCCGATCACGAAAAACAGAAAGACCCATTTCCACGCTTTCAGTTCCCCAAGTGCGGAGAAGTCCGGATACGTCACTTCCTTCAGCATGCCAAAGACCTGATCCGGCATGGAAACCAGATACTTCTCACCCAGTTCGTATTCATGGCCGCTCAGGAAGTAGGAATGCGGATGGGTCAGATCAAACATCATTCCCATTGGGACCGCAACCAGAGCAGCGACCACGGGGGCAGGAATCAGCCGGAGCCCCTGAGCCAGATTTTTGGCATACGGCCAGAGAAACATGATCAGCAGGCTGGAGAGTCCGATCAGCGCAATCGCGGGATTGGCGTCCTCAAAGAGTTCATCAAAATCAGTCAATAACTCCAGAGGGGAATATGACTCGGTCACTCCCATGACGACAGGAAGCTGCTTGGAGATGATGATCACCCCGATAGCTGCCAGCATCCCGTGAACAACAGACAACGGGAAGAACTCGCCGAGGACTCCGGCACGGATCAATGCAAAAACAATCTGGAAGACTGCTGCTGCAGCTCCAACCGCCAGAGCTGCCCGGTATGCGGCCAGATCGGCGCTGGAGAATCCTCCGGTAAAGCCATCCCCCCCGAATTCGTTCACACACTCCAGAGCAATTACAATCAATCCCGCTGCCGGACCTTTGATGGTCAGCTCGGAGTTACTGATCATCGAGGTGACGATCGCCCCGATAATGGCGGTAAAGATTCCAGCCATGGGAGGAAACCCGCTGGCCAGTGCAATGCCAAGACAGAGCGGCAGTGCAATCAGGAACACAAGGAACCCGGCAATGACGTCCTCACGGAAGTATCGAACAAACCCTTTGAGATTTCCCTGAGGAACGTCACCGATGTTCGACACGATCTTCGTCTGGGACGGTTGGCTCATTGGCGGGAGTCCATGAAGTTCACAGGAAGGAGCGTTCAGGAAGGAGATCGGCAACGGCGTGTTTCAGTGGAGTATCGTTGCTGACCGCGAGAGAATGTCCGCAGGAGGGAAACATTCTGATCCTTGGATCAATGAAATATATCGAAATCTGGCCGGTGAGAATGGGCGTGTCGGAGACTCTTGCGGAAATGTAATCGAGTCGAACGCCTGAGTTTCGACAGGGCACTGGAAAGAGGATGTTTTCTTACAACCGTCTAACAAAACTGCTCTCTCAAGGACTGCAGCAGCCACACAAATCAACGGCAATTGATCATTCACCCCAATTGGAGAAAGTGGAGTTCTCCCGGCCATCAGACCGTCAGTGAAGGTTGTCCTCTGACGACCGTTTCAGACATTCCATCCAAGCAACAAAAAACGCCGCCCCGATGAAAGGGCGGCGTCATGAGTCTTTTAAGACCGTGAATCAATCATGGCAGAGCCGATGGAATTGTTCCATTACTCTTCCATGATTTCCTTTTCCTTTTCCTTCGCGAAGTCATTCACCTGACCTTCGAACTTCTTGGTCAGATCCTGAATCTGATCTTTCACGCTGTTCAGATCATCTTCAGAAATGGCCTTTTCCTTCTCCGCCTGCTCAGCGTGCTTGTTGGCATCGCGTCGAACATTCCGAATGGCAACACGGGCCTCTTCCGCGAACTTGTTAATCCGGGTGACCATTTCCCGGCGGCGCTCGGTAGAGAGAGGGGGAACATTGATCCGGATCACCCGTCCATCGGAGTTCGGAGCCAGTCCGGCATCGCTGGACTGAATCGCCTTGATGATGTCGTTGAGAGTCCCCTGATCGAAGGGACGAATCAGGATCTGCTGAGGCTCAGGACAACTGACCGAAGCAACCTGCTTCAGCGGAGTCGGAGAGCCGTAGTAGTTCACACGGACCGAATCGACCAGTCCGGGAGACGCCCGGCCGGTTCGCAGCCCCTGTAAGGAATTCCGGAACACCTCCACAGCCTTTACCATTCGTTCTTCCGCATCCAGCAGAATTTCATCAATATCCATGGCCATGAGAGTTTTGCTCCTTTTTCGATACAAAAAATGATGCTGATGTCGTAATAGACTGTCAAATCCGGACAATCAATTTCCCTGCTGCTCCTCAACGAGTCACAATTCAGGAAACGCTCGCAGGAAATCGTCCGGTCTGGGCTGATCATCGTCTCAGCACTGCCACGATACTCCAACGGGGCAATTTCGAGAAGAGTAAGCCTTTATGGAATTGATTCTCAAGACACCTGCATGAACGGATTTGCGGACTTTTTGCCCTCAGACTCGACAGGCGGAAGGCAGCCCCTCAGAATCCCACGACCCGGCACACAGCCCGAAACGCCACGCCAACGCTGGCTCCTTCCTCTCGTTGTCCACTCCTGTTTTGAATTGTCCCGATCATGTCTGACAGTCCGCTGACATCCATCTGGTTCAAGCCGCGTGAAACCATCCGTGGAATTCTTGCCGAAGATCCCAATCTGTATGTCACGCCGATCTTGTGCTTCTCCGGGATTGTCAGCTCGCTGAACCGGGCGTCCGTTCAACATCTCGGAGATCAGATCTCGTTCTCGACCATTCTTCTGGCGTGCATCATCGTCGGACCACTGGGAGGACTGTTTTCCATGTGGATGTGGTCCCATCTCGTTCACTGGACCGGGAAGAGGATGGGCGGCCAGGCAGATCGCCTCACCTTGCGATCGGCCATGTCATGGGCCCTTGTTCCGCTCGCAACATCGCTGGTGATCTGGATGATTCAGATCGTGACCTTTGAAAGCGAGATGTTCACCAAAGAGACTCCCATTATTGATGCTGATCCCGCAAAGCTGAATCTTCTCTTTGCCACGGAATTGACCAAGGCATGATGGCCCTGTGGTCATTCATCCTGACCTACAAACTGATTGCCGAAGTGCAGGGATACCGATCCGGCTGGGGTGGTCTGGGGAATCTCCTGATGGCAACACTCACGTTGGCGGTTCCCCTCTTTCTGATCGGCATGACCGTCGCTCTGGTGATGAAGCTCGCAGGAGCAGCGTGAGAGGAGAATGGGTCCTCCAATTTCACCATCATGACGGAAATCAGGTTGATCGACGGGATTCTTCTTCAAGAATCGCATTAAACAGGCCATTCCAGGTATATTCTCTGGCAATGACAGTGATCTCGAGTCCCGCCTCTCTGGCTGCCTCTGCTGTCACCGGGCTGATGGCAGCAAACCGGATGTTCCGGCGACGCTCTTCGCCCAGTAACCGGGTGATATTGCGGGCAATGGTGGGACTGCTCAGCGCGATCCAGTGAAGTTCCCCCGACTCGATCTGCCGATGGACCGATGCAGGAACTTCATTGACATCAACATGTTGATAAACCACAAGTGACCGACAGTCTGCTCCTGCCTGTCGTAACTGGCTGGGGATGACATCTCGTCCCCGGCTGGCGCGTGCCCAGAGCACTTTCTTCCCTTCCACGTGCGGAGCCAGAGCCTCAGCAAGGGCTTCGCCCCGGTACTCCTCGGGAACCAGATCGGCGCGAAGTTGATAGTTCTCCAGCCGGGCCGCGGTGGATGGTCCAATGGCAGCAATCTTTGTTCGACCAAGCCAGCGGGCATCCTTTCCGATCGTCCATAGCCGCGACAGAAACGCATCGACTCCATTCACACTGGTGAAGATGATCCAGTCATAGTCAGCCAGCTGCTGAATCGCTGCATCAACTTCAGACCAGTCGTGCAGCGGCTCAATTCCAATGGTCGGAATCAAGACTGGATTCGCCCCGAGCGCAAGAGCCTGTTCGATTGCCTCATCAACATGTCCCTCCGGGCGGGTGATCCCGATGGAGACCCCCATGAGGGGAAGTTTCTCGAACCAGTTGATTTTGTCCCGTTGTGTGACGCACTCCCCTACGATAATTAGCGACGGAGCACTCAGCCGGGCCGACTGAACCTGTGCCGCAATCTCATTCAGAGGAGCAGTGACAGTGCGCTGAAGTGGCGTGCTTCCCCGTGAGATGACAGCCACTGGCGTCTGGGGAGATTTCCCATTCTCCATCAGGGCCGCTGCAATCTGCGGAAGATGATGCAGCCCCATATAAAAGACGAGCGTCCCCGGAAAGTGGGCGAGCTGATGATAATCCAATGCGGATTCCGGCTTGACTGGGTCTTCATGGCCGGTGATGAATGCCACTGCGGACGCCAGTTGGCGATGGGTGAGCGAGATTCCCGCATATTCTCCTGCAGCAATGGCGGCCGTCACTCCGGGAACGACTTCGAATGGAATCCCTGCTTCTGCCAGAGCAGCTGCTTCTTCGCTCCCACGTCCAAAGATAAACGGGTCTCCCCCTTTGAGTCGGACCACCGTTTTTCCAGACTGGGCTGCCTCAATCAGTTGCCGGTTGATCTCTTCCTGATCTAACCGACGGGCGGTCCCCTCGCCGACACGACAGGTCCGTTCGGTATGGGCCTGAGTGTGCCTCAAGAGGAGAGGGTTCACCAATCCGTCATAAAGGACAAGATCCGCCTCTTCCAGACAGCGTTTCCCTTTCAACGTCAGCAGACCGGGGTCACCAGGACCGCCTCCAACCAGGTAAACTTTGCCGGGGATAGAGCGCGAAGACATTGCAGCAGGATCGAGCTAAAGGAATGACTCAAAAAGTACGACGAGCGGGTTGAGGACGAAAGACACATGATGACAACTCCATCCTGATGTGTCTGATCCTCCTGCATCTGGGAAGTTTTTATTTCTCTTTGGGATCGGAAGGAGAATACGTTCCTCCTGAGACCGTCGCAGAAACAAGAGTGAGCTTGTCATTGCGCCCGGCGATCACCTGCATTTCAATCGATTCACCCCCATGAATCTGGTCGGGATCGCTCGTGACCACTTTCGGCTTGATGCTTTTCTGAAAAAAGATCGGAGGAACGTTCGGAGCAGGCCTCAGCAGAGCCTCTTCATATTCGGGATAATCGGCCGATGTCTGACGGGACATCACCACCCCGGCGATGAAGTGAGCGTTGACGCTTTGTCCCGGAACCTGTGTCTCCGGTTTCACCATCCGGGACGCTGGGGCCCGTGCTCCGTTTGGAAGGAGCCGAATCTGGGCCGATTCGAGAAACAAGCGATTGTTTGTGAGCGTCCCCTCCCCTTCCAGATAAACCCCCTGCTGAATCAGGCTCTCATCCCCCCCCTCCAGCTGGATCTGGAGATTGACTTTCGGGGTGATCGGAAACTGATATTCCTGTCCATCAATGGAAACGACGAGCGTCCGGGTGCGTCCTTTCTTCTGAACTTCCGTGACGGTTCCTGAGCGAGTCTCCGTGTTCGGGGCTCGCTGGGCAGAAGCGGGACGGGCGACAACCAGAGTCATGGCGATTGCCAGTGTCATCAGAACTGTTTTCATGCCGACCACCCCACAGGAGCAGGAGAGAAATGGAGACCTGGCCGATTTCCCGGCCGTGACAGTTCAAATTAGAGCATCTTTTGAACAGAGATTCAGTGGTCCGGATCGTGATTCTTCGTGGAACTTCCCGGGCATGAACACCAGTCACCCCCTTTGCGGTCAAATCGCCATTCATCAACAACAGTGGACAAATTGATCTACGACGGCAAGGCTCCATATACGAACCGGCTCCGAAGTGGCAGAATATCGCTGGCAGAACATTGCTGCCACGCAAGGGTGTGCGGAGCGTCTTTTCAGGGAGAGTTGATCATGGAGAATCCCCCCGCGGAAACGTCCCCTCGTAACCGGGTGGGCTGGTCCCGCTGGTTTCACCGTGCTGTCGCTTCCCTGTTGATCGGAATTCCGGTTCTGTTCGCGATCAGCCAGATTTTCATCTGGACGGTGTGGGAGCCGCGATGGGGGGATTCCGCGAAGAATGTGGTCACCATCGGTCAGCTGGTGATCGGCGGACTCCTGCTGTTGATCTGGT
>CALLWY010000170.1 GCA_938015865.1 uncultured Planctomicrobium sp. | reverse complement strand
CCCGTTGTTTTCGTGATCGTAGCTGATCGCGGGAAACGCCTTGTGGGTTTCGTGATAGTTGTGCATCGCCAATCCCAGCTGTTTGAGATTGTTCTTGCACTGGCTGCGGCGGGCAGCTTCGCGGGCTTGCTGAACTGCTGGAAGCAGCAGAGCGATGAGAACGGCGATGATGGCGATGACCACCAGCAGCTCAATCAGAGTGAAGCCCTTTCGCAAGGGGGGGGCAGGATGATTTTGCAGAGCCAGCGGATGTCCTGACATGGCAATCCTCTTCTTCTAAGACATAGGAAATGGGGATGGAAACTAGGGAAAACACAGAAACTGCAGGAAAGGAAAACAGCGACGTTCTGGTTCGAATCGTCTGCCTACGAATCAAAATGACCTGATAGAATCGTAGGCGAGCAGTTCATTTTCGTTGAAATCCTTCGCTCCGCAATAGCTTTTTTCAAAATCTTTTAAAAATAAAGATGTGTGGTATTTCTAGTAAATGGCCCGGGATATCATTTTGAGGTGATGCAACGAGATATTTGGGTTCATCTGTCTTCGCGAGCTGCTTTTGTGTCAGCGCATATTTCCGTCACGAATCTGTTTGGTGTGAGAAATCGTTGATCCCCCGGGACAGCTGGGAGCCCCTCGTTGCGAGATGCAATGTCCGGTCCCTCGATCCGAAGTCGCCTCCTGCTAGGGAACGTAGCTCCCTGCTTCAGTGAGCCCTTTACTCGGTGCAGACTGTCCAATGCAGACGCAAGTCGATTAACATCGCCCATTTAAGTGACTGAATCCCTCCGGCTGATGGCGGTACTTCTGCTCCCCCGCCGACGTGCGATTTCGTTTCACTCCAGATGACGACACTTGTGAACGAGCCTTCTCAACCATTGCAGATTCGACTCGCTGTGATTGGCGGGGGAATTACCGGATTGTCAGCAGCTCATCGCCTCATAGAGCTTGCTGAAGGGGCAGGAGCCCGGCTGCGACTCTCCCTATTTGAAAAGTCCCATCGTCCCGGCGGGGTCTTCGGTTCCGGGGTCGTGGGGGACTATCTGATTGAACGTGGTGCGGACTCGTTCATCACCAACAAGCCAGCAGCCATCAATCTGTGTCGGCGGCTTGGTCTGGAAGAGGAGCTGATCTCGACCGATCCCCGGTTTCGACGTTCACTCATCCTGTTTCGAGGACGGCCGGTTCCAACACCGGTGGGGTTCAATCTTCTGGCACCCGCTCAAATTCGACCGATGCTGACCACGCCGCTTCTGAGTTGGAAAGGGAAAATCCGACTGTTACAGGAGCGGTTCATTCCTCGTCGACGAAGCGATGAAGACGAGAGTCTTGCCGACTTTGTCCGTCGCCGGTTTGGATCGGAAATGCTGGAACGGATTGTTCAGCCGATGGTGGGGGGAATCTACACCTCTGATCCGGAGAAGCTCAGCCTGAAGGCGACGTTGCCACGATTCCTTGAAATGGAACGAAGGTACGGCAGCCTGATCAAGGGGATGCTGAAACAGAAACAGTCATCTGATTCGGAGGGGTCCGAACAGAATGCCAGCGGTGCCCGGTATGGTCTGTTTGTTTCGCTCAAGAAAGGGATGCAGCAACTGATCGATGCTCTCGAACAGAGAATTAGTGCGTACACCTTTCGCCGTCATGGTCCTGAGGTGACCGGAATTCATAAGATCGACTCCGGCTGGCAGGTCACGACGACCGATGGGCAGTTGCAGGAGTTTGATGGGGTCATTGTCGCGCTTCCCGCACCCATTGCGGCCCGGCTCATGCAGACTGTCGATGCGGATGTGGCGAGGACTCTGGCCGGTTTCGAGTACGCCTCAAGTGCCATTGTTGTCAGTGGTCACAATCTTTCGGACAGCCGTCATCCGCTCGACGCATTCGGGCTGGTCATTCCACATTGTGAGCGACGCCGGATTCTGGCGACCTCGTTTCTCAGTCGAAAGTTTCCGGACCGTGCTCCCGCCGGGAAGGTGATCCTTCGGACATTTGTTGGCGGGGCGATGCAGCCGGAAGAGTTCGAGCAGAGTGATGAACAGATGGTGCAGACTGTTCTCAGCGAATTGAACAGCATTTTTGGGCTGGGAGGGGTTCCCGATTTCGTTCTGGTGAACCGGTACCCTCGCGGGATGCCGCAGTTTCATGTCGGACACCTTGATCGTGTCCAGCAATTGGAGCAGCAGGTCGAGTCAATCAGCGGTCTCAAGCTCGCGGGGAACTATTTCCGGGGGGTCGGCCTTCCGGATTGCGTGCAAAGCGGAGAGCAGGCTGCGGAAGCCCTCTGGGAACAATGTTGCTCGAGAGGGAATATTATCCCTTGAACTGATAGGGAATTAGATCGATTCTCATGTCCGGTAACGTGGGGCGTATCGCTTGAATCCCCCTCCTGCATCTGCCATAACTGGGCCATTCATGTGTTTGATCAACGTTGGTAGAT
>CALLWY010000169.1 GCA_938015865.1 uncultured Planctomicrobium sp. | reverse complement strand
GCGTGCCCCAGCCGCGTCTCCCGTTTTCTCCATCAGCTCAGCGATGCTGATCCGGGCTTCGACCCACTCCACGCTCCCTTTCCGGGACTGCCGTTCGATCTCCTGCCAGAGTTCCAAAGCCCGCTTCAGATCCGCAGGACTCCCCTGTCGAGTCCTGATGTCAATCAGATTGCGTCTGAGAGAATGATTCGCCGGCTCACGTTTCAGCAGTGATTCCAACTGATCGATCGCGGCTGGCCAGTCTTCCATTGCGATACTCGCCTGAATAGCAGCCAGATCGAGACCCCGCTTTCGTTCCGGAGACATCTCACGATCCCGGTGAGCGATCTCCTGCACCAGCAAGCGTTGCAGTTTCCCGAGTTCTTTTCGTTGACTCAAATGAAGATTGGCCGTCATGTCGGTCAGGCTGGAGAGGACTGAAACCATGACATCCGGGTCCGACTGGCTGAGTTCTCTCAGCAGGCGCCCCGCCTCATCCAGCCGGTCGGCGGTCGCAAGTGTCAGCACGCGAAGCTGAAGGCTGGTCCGGTCAATGTCAGCCCATTCCGGAGAAATTCCATCCTGAAGGGAGGCCTGTTTTTCCAGTTGAACCCGTCGCTGAATAGCATCCAGAATCTGTGACGCTTCCCTGATCAACGGGGGATGACATTGCAGGCACACACGAGCCGACTGAACGAGCAGTCGGGCATTCTGGAGCGACATTCCCGAAAGGTCGGTCAGGAGGTGTGGTACGATCCGGCGGATTTCCTCCTCTGCCAGCTTCGAAACAGCGGAGGCTTCATTGGAATCGGGAGGAGTCTTTCGAAGCTGCTGTTCCACGAGCAACAGAGACCGCTCTCGACTTCCCGCCGAATGCACACTCCCGGAAGGGATCTGTCGATAAAACGCGATCGCTTCCGCAATCTGGTTTCGTGATTCGGCATCGCCCGCCAGCATCATCAGCGCATCGCTGCGGGTTGGAGAATCAGGATAGGTCGACACGTGTGCGCGAAGTGCTGAAAGGAGCTGTTCGCTGCCGGGGGCCATCTGTCCCAGTGCAAAACTGCGAAGAAGATCAACCTCAGCGATCTGATCGTGAGACGGGAATCGGGATATCAGCGAAGACAGGACTTTCTCCGCCTGCTCCCATTTTTTCTGCTGCAACAGGATCGACGCCTGAGTATGGCCAAACTCAAAGGCCGCATCGATTTGGCCCCGCTGCTCTGCCAGCTGCGATGCTGCCCCATATCCCTCAGCAGCTTTCAGAGGATCACCCTCATCCCAGTCCGCTGCGGCCCGTCGGACCTGTTCTGCCAGTTCAATCCCGAGTTCAAAGTCCTGCTGAATGCGGTTCAGAAGAATCGCACCGATCTTGCGGGGAAATCCCCCCAGTTCGGCAAATTGCCGGCGGGCCTCTGTGATGATCATCTCCTGAGTGGGCTGATCCTGTTTGGATTCAGCGACTCTCGCAGCCGCCAGTAATGTCTCCAGCACAGCCAATCGAAGTTCGTCGGTCATTGGCTGGCGGGTTCGAATCCGGTCGACAGCGAGCTGAAGAGCCTCGTCTGGGTGGTTGCTGGCCAGAACAAACCGGAGTTGCTCAGCGAGGACATCATCCAACTCAGCCGAGCTGGCATCCCCTGACGACGCCTGTTCCCGATACCGGGTGGCTGCCCGCTCTTCTCCCGTCAGGCGGGCGATCTGTGCCATTCTCAATTCGACTCTGCGCCGCCACTGCGTTGTGTGCCGACCATGCAGCGCCAGATCGAACATCCTCCGGGCTTCTTTACAAACCGATTCGGACTCCGTCGGTCCGGACAGCTCGGCCAGTCGAATCAGTGATTCCCCAACAGCAAATGCGACTCTCTGACGATACGACAACAACTCTCCCGGAGCCAGACCGGGACTGGTTCCTCGAACAGGATGAAGGCGTTCGTGCAGCGACTTCAATTCTGCAATCAATGCACGAAGCTGATTCACAGTGTCGCGACGCTGACGTGCTTTTTCGGACTGAATCGCGAGCAACCGGGCCTGTGCGTTGACGATGCGGGCCTGCAACAGCATCTTCCAGATCTCCCGCTTCAGCTGATCTGCAGCTGAACTCTCCTTCGGGATCTTGTCCAGAACCGAAAAGGCTTCCTGCTGCAATTCATGAGCGGAATTTCCCTGACTGAGGATTCCATGATCGACCAGCGTCCGGGCGAGTTCGATGGAGAGTTCCGTCTGAGTCGAGGGTGACAGCTGAGGTTCAGCGAGACGCATAGCGGCGTAATCTTCTGCCACCTTGAAGAGTCCCATTGACCGAAGCCCATCGAAATACTGCTCCGTCAGAGAGGGTTCCGCCGCTTTGATTGAAGGGACGACGGAACCTGTCAGGATGAGGATCAGTATCCCACTAGAGAACCAACCGAACCTCCACACTCGGGAGGTTCGGGCGATCTGATCATCTGAAAACGTTCTCAGGGGGGACATGCGCTCCCTCATCCGGCCCCCTCTCACCCGGCATTGAGTGCCTGAAGATGGCGACCAAAGTGCTGGACGAGGACGTCATGATAGACATCCTGATGTTCCGTCAGAATTTGACGAATCAGCGGCCCGAACTCCGGGTGTGTCAGCACGGATCCAAATGCGCAGTGAAGAATCTGTCGACCGGGGGCGGTGAACCCATGACCCTCCGCGACCGTCTCCCAGCGGTCGAGATAAACTCGCTCGAGATCAACCTGATCCTTGAGCTGATCGGGGTCGATGACTCCTGCCAGGGTCGCAGAGACGTGATAGGTCGCTTTGTCGGTGTCGTAGCGATCGCGGGAGAATTTGACGATCCGACGAAAGTCATCTGGAGCACAGCGGGCAACAACCCGAAGGGCTTCAAGATAGCTAGTCCCCGAGGTCTTCACGTGGAAGAGCCCCTGAGTTCTCCGGGCGACGATTCCGTAAATCGACAGTTTGTCTGACCCGGAGTGCAGTCCAATCTTGTAAGGTCCCAGCTCCCGGGCGATTGCCACATGATCCGCCAGAGAGCGTTCGAATGCAGAGACATCTCCCTTGAAGTCGACTCCTTTTTCAAAGTCGCCGACGAATCTGGGGGCCAGACTGGTCAGTTTCACTGCATGTCGTCGCAACTGATGAGCAATGATAAAGTGTTCGGCAGCACTGGTCGGATCGTTGGTCTCATCGACACTCAGTTCAATGTCGACCCGCCGCCCCTGCTTCTCGGCACACTTCTGAATGGCGCGGGCCATTTCAACGGTCCTCAGGATCGCCACTCCGTATTTGACCGCCGCCCGTAAAACAATTTCTTCTGTGAAATCGATGATCGGCCCCTGCTCAACCCGGATTGTTTTTCCGGCATAATCCCCAATCCAGTCGATCTTGTGCTGAATCAGAGCGAATTTTTCCCGCAATGTTTTTTCATCGTCCCGATCCGCCTTCTGATCGACATCGTCGCTGGGATCGATGGTGAAGAAGGTAAAGCCGGCTTCGGCCATCCGATGGATATCGTCAATCGTCTTCAGATGATCGGCATCCGCCCCCCATTGTCGGTCGTACGCAGCAGCCTGAAGTGCCCGGGAAGCGGTCGCCATCACTTCGTCCGGAGTGCGGCCTGTCCGGGTCAGTTCGCGAATCGACTGTTGCGCAAAGATTCCCTGAATCGCTTCGCCAGCCTGCTTTAATGCCTCTAAATGCCCCGCAGTTGCCAATCCCAGTCGGTCACCAAATCCGAAGCTGGCGGTCAGTCCTAACGCGGTTGGTGCAGGAAGATCGGAGAGATTCGAAGTCACAAGCACTCTTTCTGTCTCAAGGAAGGATTATTGATGTCGACGTCAATGTCACACTCAACTGTCCCCTGCCACGAGTGGAAAAAGGATCACTCTGGACACAACACGTAAGGACTTCACGGAATTCAAAACGTTTTCCGCGCAGGGGGGAACGGCTTGTTTCCGGATGGAAGCCCACCAGATTCCGTTTCTCCCAAGCCAGGATGGGGTCAGTATGAGGAGGATTCCCGTTGAGCCTTCATGAAAAACGTCACAATCCCTGTTCGACGCCTTTCAATGCTCTGGGGTGACATTTCGTTTCCGATACCAATTTCGGGTGAAATTTCCCGACACTCCTTCGTCGTATCCGATGAATCGGGTCGAAACCTGTGAGATTTTAACGACTTGGACCTGTTGACGGAATCCGATCCAGAGAAAGATCTTCAGGCGCATCGAGAATGCTGGCTTTGAACGGGTGCCAAACTCGATTTGTGGAGAACAGACGTGAACATGGCTTTCGTATTCGTTACACTCTCCTCCGGAACGCAATCGCATTCCCGTTTGTTCCTGTTGTGACGGAATCAGTCACGTTCTTCGATTTACTCATCATCTGGTTGTTTCATCCATGCCGGTCCGGGGCGTCCGAGGCGCAATTACTGTTACGGAAAACTGTCCGAAAGAGATTCTCGCAGCGACGCGGGAACTTCTCGAAGAGATTATTTCCAAAAATCAACTCACCGATTTCTCAGAGATCGTCTCGGCAATCTTCACGACCACACCGGATCTGAACGCAGCATTTCCTGCGGAAGCGGCCCGGGAGCTGGGAATGAGCCACGTCCCCTTGTTGTGTGCGTCTGAAATCAACGTTCCGACCGGCCTGCCGCGCGTGATTCGTATTCTCCTGCATGTGAATACGGATCAACCCCAGTCAGCGATGCAGCACATTTACCTCCGTGATGCGGCGAAGCTCCGCAAGGATCTTTCCGGAGCGCAATAGGTCACCCGCTTGCGGGTTCCCTGCCAGACTCATGTGAGCATCTGAGGCAACCTGTTCTCAGGCAGGAACTCTTCTCTCAGGCTGAGACTGGACTGCGCTGGAATCAGGGGAGAGACTGAAATGACTTCGGAGTGGGCTGAGTGATCGCTCTTGTCATTCGGCAAGGGAGGAAAGTCCGGGCTCCACAGGACACGGTGGTGGATAACGTCCACCGTCCGCGAGGATAGGGAAAGTGCCACAGAAAAGATACCGCCGATGGCGGGACGATCGTCCTTCGTGAGGGTCGCCCCGCACAGGTAAGGGTGAAATGGTGCGGTAAGAGCGCACCGCGGGGCTGGTGACAGTCCTGGCAGGGTAAACCCCACCGGGAGCAAGACCAAGCAGGAGGGATCTCGAAAGAGAACGAAGCGGTCCGTTTCGTCTGACCTCCGGGTCGGTCGCGTCGAGGCGGCGGAGCAATCCCCGTCCCAGAGAAATGATCACTCTCGACAGAACCCGGCTTACAGGCCCACTCCGAAGTTTTTTTCTCCTTTTTCGGACTTAACAACGCTTAAGATTTTTACCAACTCGCACAAGCTCGACTTCGACTGAGCCTCATTGCTTCTCAGACGATTTTTCTCAACCGGAACAAAACCTCATTTTCACGGCCAAAAATCTCATTGAGCCATAAGGTTTTTCAGTGATACTGTTTCTTTACGTGAAACAATTGCTGATCGTCCCAAGGTAAAGAGAGTGGAAGCCCTTCCATGAGATCACCTCAAACGGAGGGCTTCATTAAATCGATGCCACTCTCACTGTTTCTGTTAGCGATCCGGTGAATCGCTGCCTGAGGGGAAAGTCCCGGGCCTGACGGTGTCCCCAACAATGCCTGCTCAAGGAATGACGACGATGTGGTTCATGAGAGTCATGTTGCTTCTGATGACTGCAACGACGACAGCCTGCTGTCTCACCCCTTCTGCGTTCGCCAGCGCCGAAGAGTCAGAGACACCGCTGCTGGCAATCGGTCAGAAGGCCCCGATGGTCACGTTTACGGACATTCGTTTTCTCCCGAGAAGTCTGGATGAGTTTCAGAAACCCAAAGCGATTGTGATCGTCTTCACCACGCTGGAATGTCCAGTGGTGAACCGATCGCTTCCGAAACTCAAAGCCCTCAGCGAGGAATTTGAACCACAGGGAGTGCAGTTTCTCGCACTCAATGTGGGGGTCAACGACAGTCTGGTCGAAGTCGCCCAGCAAGCTCTCGAAGCGGGGCTTCCTTTCCCGGTTGGGAAAGATTTTGATGGGTCGGCAGCCCGGGCTCTGGGAGCACAACGGACCCCCGCAACCATCATTCTTGATCAGGAGATGAAGCTCCGCTATCGCGGACGTCTGGACAGCCAGGTGCGACTGGGAGGCATCAGTGCGGCCGCTGCCAGAGACGAATTTCGAGAGGCGCTGACGGCCGTTCTGGAAGGGAAAGAGGTCCCTACTCCGGAAGTCCCTGTCTACGGATGTCAGATTGAATTCGCTGCATTGAAAGGGCTTCCTGTCCCGATTGAGGGAGAGGTCACTTACCACGAACAGGTTGCCCCCCTGCTCAGCAAGTACTGCCAGGACTGCCATCGCCCCGGAACCGCAGCCCCCTTTCCCCTGCTCACTTATTCAGATGCAGTGGCCCATGCTGCCATGATCTCGGAAGTCGTTCATCAGGAACGAATGCCCCCGCTCTTTTCCAGCAGGAAGCACGGCCCATTCTCCAATATTCGCCCGCTGACAGCGAAAGAGCGATCCCTGATCATGGCCTGGGTGCGGCAGGGAATGAAAGAAGGAGATCCCGGCAAGGCCCCCCCGCCACGTGAGTTCTCAACGTCGAAATGGAAGATCGACACACCCGATCTCGTTATTCCGATGCTGACCAGCTACACGATCCCGGAATCGGGAGTGATTCCTTATCGCTATGCGATTCTCCCGCACGTCTTTCTGCATGACACCTGGGTGCAGCAGGTCGAAATCCTTCCGGGGAATCCGTCGGTAGTCCATCACTGCAATCTGGGATATGCCCGCGTCGGGGAAAAGATCAGCGCCACTCAAAACTTCGTGACCGGATATGTTCCCGGAGGAGATCCGATGATCCTGAAAAATCAGGTCGGGTTCCTCATCCCCGCTGGCTCGGTCCTTGGACTCCAGCTTCACTACGTCACGAATGGAGCCGAAACAACAGACCGGACGTCGGTCGGTCTGGTCTTTGCCAAGGAACCGATTCAAAAGCGGCTCCGTAACATTCAGTGCGTGGCCCGTCGCTTCGCGATTCCCCCGGGAGCCAGCCACTATCCGCTGACTGCCACTCGAACAATCCCATGCGACGCCACCGGGATCGGCCTTTTTTCCCATATGCACCTGCGAGGGAAGAGCATGGTCTTCGAAAAGATCACCCCCGATCAGAAAACAGAGACGATCCTGTCCATCCCCAACTACGATTTCAACTGGCAGCTCTCCTATCAGTGGCCCCCCGGAGCAATGCAATTTCCCAAGGGGACGAAGATTAAGGTGACTGCCCATTACGACAACTCCCCCTTTAACCCCTACAATCCCGATCCGACTGCGACCGTTCGGGAGGGGGAACAATCGTTCGAAGAGATGATGTATGGGTTCGTCTTCTACACAGACAACGACGAACAGCTGAACCTGCAGATCAACCCCAAAACCGGGACGGTCATTCGTTCAAAATAGGCGAAACGGCCCTCACTTTCCCTTTGCATCGCATCTGAGTTATCTTGCTTCGGGTCGAGTCATGGTGACCGACTTCGTGCAGAATCTGGCAGATTGAGTTTGTGATGCAAAAAGTTCGCTTTGGGATTATTGGTGCGGGCGCGGTCTCTGATTTTCATCATGTTCCCGGAATTCGCGTCGACCCGCGCGCGGAACTTGTGGCAGCGTGCGATCCCAATCGTGAACTTCTGGAGAAGCGGCGCCACGACTGGGGAATTGACAAGCTCTACACCGATTATGAGGAAATCGCCCGAGACCCCAATGTTGATGCGGTGATCATCGCAACGCCCAACGACACCCACTACGACATCGCATTGGCATGTATCGCTGAGGGGAAACATGTCATGTGCGAAAAACCGCTGGGACTCAATTTCCAGCAGGCCCGGGAAATGTACCAGACGGCCCGTGACAAAAACGTCAAACATCTCACTGCGTTTACGTATCGATTCGCCCCGTCGATGCGGTATCTCCGGCACCTGGTGAAGTCGGGACTTCTGGGAGAACCGCGTCACTTTCGCAGCCAGCGGTTTCTGGACTGGCCCGAAACAAGCTGGGGCTGGCGACAGTACAAAGCCCGGGCGGGAGCCGGGGACCTGTTCGACATGACGATCCATCGAATCGATCTGGCAATGGATCTGGTCGGCCCACTCACAGCCATCTGCGGGGCGGTGGCCCAGTTCTGTCCACGCGACAAAACCGCTGATGGCAAGCCATGTCCCCCTTCGGAAGTCGATGACTGGTCGTCATTGATCGGCCGGTTTGAAAACGGTGCGGTCGGAGTCTGGGAAGGGAGCACCGTCATGAAAGGCTACCACCATAATGGCGTGGGCCATGAATGGGCGGAGATCAACGGAACTGAAGCGTCCGCTGTTTACCGGCTTCAGGACCCCAACGTCATCATGGTCGGCAGATCGGGCGAGACAATGCAGCCGATGCCCGTCCCTGAAGAATTCCTCGTCATCCCCGGCAGCCCAAGGAATCCACACGAAGGGGTCCCCAGTACGGTGTTCCGGTACGATCTTGTTTATGAACTGGTCTCTGCCATCGTCGAAGATCGCCCTGCGGTCCCGGGATTCGATCATGGCGCCAAGGCTCAGGCGGTCGCCGACGCAGTTCTTGAATCGAACGATACCCAGAGATGGGTCACTCTCGACCTGAATGTCGAGTGATTTCCGGAAGCCTGCGATGCTCAACTCCGAAGTGCAACAACTGGAGCTGCTCTCCACAGTCGACCAACTGCGGCAGCGCGTTGCTGCGTGGACGGATCGCCCGACCGATTGGGAGCAGGTGCGGGCATCTCAAGCGCTTCTCCGTCGTGTGGCTGACCGGCTGGAGTCGCTCCGGCTTCGGGTAGAGGCTCCACTGGTTGTTGCCACATTCGGAGGGACGGGGACAGGAAAAAGCTCTCTGGTGAATGCTCTGGTCGGAGAAGAGGTGACCCGTCCGGGACGTCAGCGACCAACCACCCAGCGTCCCGTCCTGATCGCCCATCCTCGCGTCGATCTGCATTTGCTCGGAATCCCGCTGGACGATGTCGATATTGTTCAGCGGGATGCAGATCTCATGCGGGATGTCATTCTGCTCGACTGTCCCGATCCAGACACGAGCGAAGGGGCCGATCCCGGCAGCAATATCGACCGGCTTCGCAGCATGTTGCCCTTCTGCGATGTGCTTCTCTATGTTTCGACTCAGCAGAAATACCGATCCGCACGCGTCTCGGAGGAACTCCTCTCCGCAGCATCGGGATGCCGAATCATTTTCGTCCAGACGCACGCCTCGCTGGACGAGAACATCACTGAAGACTGGAAGCAGACTCTCAAGGGGACCTTCGAGGTTCCCGAGATCTATTTCGTCGACTCCCACAAAGCGATGCAGGAGCAGCAGCAGGGACTCACTCCCACCGGCGATATGGGGCGGCTGCTTTCATTATTGCAGAACAAGCTCGGAGCATCGGAACGAGTCCGAATCCGCCGCATCAATGTGCTGGAACTCCTTTCCGCAGGTCTCCAGAGAGCCAGTGAACTACTGCAGGAAAAACAACCGGCAGTGGAAGAACTTCAACGGGCACTCTCTGGTCAGCAACAGGCGCTCTCCCGTGACATGGCAGCGAAGCTGGAGGACGATTTGCTCTCCAGCCATCGCCTCTGGGAACGCCGACTCATTTCCGCAGTGATTGATCACTGGGGAATCAGTCCCTTTTCGACCGTCTTGCGGGTCTATAACGGACTGGGAAGCCTGCTCGCCTCCACTGCATTGTTCCGCGTGAGAAGTACAGCACAACTGGCGATTCTGGGAACCGTTCAGGGGGTCCGCTGGCTGGATGCAAAGCGACGTGAACAGGCCGCGGAGTCGTCGCTGGCCAGAGCCAGTCAGTTCGGAATAACCAACTCGATGTTGCTGGAATCAGAGATCGTTATCAGAGGTCATCTCGCCAGTGCGGGTCTTGACCCGCAGGTCCTTCGGGCGTCAACCGTCGAAAGCATGCGGAATCATGTCTGTGACGTTGAGGACCATTTTGTCGGAAGTGCCAGTCAGGGGGTCGACACAATTATCAAGGAGTTGTCCCTGTCGAATTCCCGCTGGTGGATCAGGCTCGGATATGAGTTGATTCTCACCGCATATCTGGGTTTTGTCATCGGGCGGGTCGCGAAAAATTTCTTTGTCGATTCATTTCTCTGGGAGAAAGCTCCTCTTGGAACCGATTTCTATCTGGCAGCCGGTCTGTTACTCCTGCTGATTTGTGGCGTTCTGGTCGCGATGTTCACCAGGCGACTGCGACGGGGATTGAACACTCGCATCCGCGAGTTATCCGCCCGGCTGGTCGACGTCCGGTTGGGAGCCTGTCTGTTTCCGCAGCTGGATCGGGCCATCCATGACCTTCAGCACAGTCAGGATGAGTTGCGACGGATGCTGATGCAGACGGAACAGCTTCGCAATGAGATTGCCCGGACACGTGATCTGGGAGGCCGGAGCTGATATCGTCGATAACAACGGGCGAACATTGTTCAATGTGGGCCACATGAGAAAAAGGCAGCCAAGAATACGATCTGGCACGCCAAGTTTTCCTGATCAGGGCAGCCCCCAATCCACCTCAGCACGTGAGATGGTTATTAATCGAATCAACATGGACATGGCAATGCGCTCCAACTGGCATTTCCCGCCCCTTTTCTTATTCCTGATGTGCAGTGTTGCTTCGGCAGTCCATGCTGCGGACTGGCCCCAATGGCGGGGAGTTCACCGAAATGGGCAGACAGAGTCCGCTCGTCCGTTCACTTCGGATGTCCAGATTGAAGAAGTCTGGACAGGAGAACTGGGGACCGGATTTTCTTCCATCGTTGTGGAGGGGGATCGCGTCATCTCCAGCGGCAACCGGGAAAATCAGGACACCATCAGCTGTCTAAACCGCAAGGACGGGGCTGTGCTCTGGAAGTACACCTACCCATCCCCGCTCGATCCGAACCTGTTTGAAGGGGGGCCGACATCCACCCCGACCATCGCCAGAAACCGGGTCTACGCCATCAGCCGGACCGGGGACATTTTCTGCCTGAATCTGGAAGATGGCTCCGTTCACTGGAAGGTCAAGGTCCCTGCTCCCATTAGTGAAAACGTTCCGACCTGGGGATTCTCCGGATCCCCGCTGGTCCATAATGACCGCGTTTACTTCAATGCAGGCGATCATGGTCTTTGCCTGAACGCCGACAACGGAGACGTGATCTGGCAATCGGGAGCCGGTGAACTTGCTGGCTATTCCTCTCCCCTGCTGATGCCGACAGCCGAAGGGACCATTCTTCTTCTGGAGACAGAAAAGTCACTCGTCGGGGTCTCGCCCGACTCCGGGGAGGTCCTCTGGCGTCATCCCTGGATCACCCGATACGGGATTAACGCAGCCGATCCACTGGTTCTGAATCAGACGCAACTGATTTTGACCTCTGGTTACGCCAAAGGGGCGACATTACTGGACCTCAACGATGGCCCCCCGAAGGAACTTTGGAGAAACCGGAATGTCCGCACACAGATGAGTCCTGGCGTCCTGATTGACGGCTATATCTACGCCAACGATGGAGACGCGGATCGTGACTGCAAGTTCGTGTGCGTCGAGGCCTCCAGCGGCACTCCGAAATGGCAGGAGCGAGGCTTCGGGTCATCGTCTGTCATCGCTGTCGGGAAGCAACTTTTTGTGCTGTCGGAAACCGGAGAACTGGTCATTCTCAATGCTCAACCCGAGTCGATGGAGATCGTCGCGAGATTCCCCATCCTGTCCGGAAAATGCTGGACTCCTGTCACATTTGCCAACGACATGGTCTTTGCTCGCAACGCGGTCGGGAAGATTGTCTGCTTCAAACTGAATCAGCCCTGATCCATCGAGAGTTCAGAGAGCTTTTGCCCAGTCGGTCGGCTTCCAAAGCTGTAACTCGGAGAACTTGTCCCGCAGATTGACCCAACTGATTTGCATCACTTTGCGGGCATATTCGGGGAAAAGTCGATCGACCAGCCCTTGCGAGGAAGCGAGTTCAAGGGGCAACGACGTCTCGGGCAGCGAGACCGATTTCGCCAGAACAAGATGAGCCTCGGGAAGCTGCTGCGCCACCCAGGCGGCAATGGAATCGCTCGTCAAATCCCACGTACAGGGGAGAGAATCAATTCCGTCCAGCTGGGTCACATCCACAACACGAATGCGCTTTGTCGAATTGATGCGGGGAATGTTTATCGCCTGTAATTCGTGATTCACCGTGTCAGGGTTTCGTTCGGCATCAAGGGTCGAGACCAACTGAAAACGGTCGTGCTGCGCCGCCAACATTCGGGCTGAGAGCGACATCGTCTGCATGGCCAGTCGATGAGAGAGCGTCAACGGCCATTGATGAATCGCATCGAGTCGTCGGACCTCCTCGGCGAACTTTCCTCCTCCAGGAACAATCCAGGTGGTTCCCTCGTGCGGCAATTGATCAACCAGTTGCAGGAGTTTTTGAGGAAACCCTTTCAGATCGAACAGACTCCCGCCGAGCTTGATGACCCAGTGAATTCGCCTCAATTCAGGCTCCTTGCAAATGGAGAGCGTATTTTGAAAGAATGCGGGCTCCTGATCCCCATCGGGAGCCAACAACTTTTGAATTCAGG
>CALLWY010000168.1 GCA_938015865.1 uncultured Planctomicrobium sp. | reverse complement strand
TAGCGATCGATCTCAACCCGCACCAGATCGAAGCTGCCCTGTTCGCCGTGCTATCGACACTGTCGAAGGCGGTGACTCTTGCCGATGAGGCCGGCATCGTCCTGTGCCAGTACTGGGACGAACTGAGACGCCACCTCCTAATGATGTGCCCAGCAGCAATTCGAAAGCAATGCGCGATGGAACTTTCAAAAAAGTTCCGTCTACCTGTCGCGGTCCTCCAAGTAAAGGGTTGGCGAGAGGTTCAGCACATGGAACAGGGTTCCTTTCCGAGAAGACGTTGTTGGCCGACGACAGTGCGGCCAGCTGCCTCGCCATCACCTAGCCCTGCGCGTCTCCCAATCTCAAAATCAGCGGAATGCAGGAGGTCCTCGCAACCTTCAGCCATGAGCTGGCCGAACACCATCCGCCTAGGACCGTCGATACCGGCTTCGAGCGCCCCGACTCAGAGGGTGTGCCGGGGCTTAAGCTGGGTAACCCCGAACCGGACCGCTGGGCTGGACACCGTGTGAGGAGAATCATCCAACTCCCCAGGAGACTTACAGAGATGAACCTCGTCCTCATTGAAACAACTGCAAACCAAGAGTTTATTTTCGCTGCGAACAAGTTGCGAGAAAATGTCGGTGCGTCCGAACTGACAGCTCGAGTCGGGACGTTATTCGTTCTGGAGGCAGTGCAAGCTGTAGGAGGAACGATTCCACCAGACAACAGCGATCCGACTTCTTACCCAGCAATCAGCGATCAGAACCCCGTTGAGGTTATCTTGGCTGTTTCCGGGAAAGCGTTGCTGCTGGTGCGTGATGCGAAGATCGGTCGCCAGATTGTGCATTCGGTCACTTTACAAGCGCTGCGGGAAGCCCCGGGGCTGGATGTACGGGGCGTGGTTAGCCGGGATTTTGAGTGCGAGACCACTCTGTTGCATCCGCTGATTGGTGAGCTTCACCGAGAGTTCGAGGGCGTCCGCTCGAGGCTTCCAGGGCCAGCAGCTCGCTTCCAGCGATTACCCACCATCGCTGAGTGCGCAAGCAGCGGATTGCCGGCCCAACGAGTCGCCACCCCCCATGATGGTTTGTCCAAGGATGAATGCAGAGAATACTCCGCGCAAACCTTTGCCAAGCTGCAAGTGCGTAAACAATGGAAAAACCGCCTCGATAGCATCCTGACCCGCCATGACTCTAATGCAAATTTGCCCGACGCGACGACAGATCTTGAGGAGCTCGGTTGCGACTGGCTCGCGATTGTTCACGCCGATGGTAACGGACTGGGGCAGGTGTTTCTGAATTTCGATCGGGAGGCCAACACTACGGGAACGCGAGACTACATCCATAAATTGCGTAGCTTCTCACTGGCCCTGGACAATTGCACGGAGAAGGCGTTCTGCCGTTCTCTCGCTGTACTTCGTCCCAAGTGGAACTTCGCACCGATTGTCCCCCTGGTTCTCGGTGGCGACGACTTGACGGTTGTCTGCGATGGCCGGCAAGCGTTGCAGTTCACCAAGAAATTCATCGTGTGCTTCGAGGAAGAGACTCGTAAGCATCCGGCCATCAATTCGATCCTCAAGAACGGAGTGACAAGTAGTGCGGGCGTGGCGATCGTCAAGCCAAGATTCCCCTTTTTCGCCGGGTATCAACTGGCAAAGGAACTCTCAAAATCTGCAAAGGGGCTGAAGCCTCGTTCTGCGATTGATTACCACATCCATTACGATTCCAGCGGCCCCGACCTGGAACATATCCGAAGAGAATTGACGATAGGCTCAGCGAGACTGATCGCACGCCCCTATGCCGTGCGGCCTGAATCAGCACCGCCCCATCGATCCTGGTCTGATCTGCAACGTCGAATCGACGCGGTGCTTGCGCAGGATGAGGAAGAGCAACGTCGGCTACTGCCCAATAGTATGCTCCACGAAATGCGAATGAGCTTGTATTTGGGGCAAGATGCCGCCGAATCTCAGCTTGCGCTGGTCCGCAATCGCTACAGCCCCCATATCGACCCACTCCTAGTGGACGATCGGCTCTTTTGGATGGAAGGTGAGCAACACCTCACGGGTTTGCTCGATGCAGTCGATACCGCTGAGTTTTGGGAGGCCCTACATGAGTAAAAACTGGCCGTTGCCGGAGCAATTCCGCATCCGCTTGACCATGGAATCAGACTGGCACGTCGGTTCCGGAATGGGACGCCCCGGCAACATCGACCGCCTGATCGTCCGGGATGCCGACGACCTCCCCTTTGTACCGGCCAAGACGCTTCACGGCATCTGGCGTGACGCGTGCGAATGTCTCTGTCGCGGCTTGGACGATGGCCAGCTCGGAGATTGGTCGCGGCTAGTCGATCTGCTCTTTGGCAGTCAACCTGCGCTAGGGGGGAACGATCCCACGGGGCGTCACGGCGACCCAGCCAAGGTCCCCCTGGAATCGGCCGTACAGATTCGTTCTGCACTGATTCCTTCCCCGCTGCGAGAAAAACTGATTCACGCTGATCGGCGAATTCGACAGGCTTTGACGTTCGTCAAGCCCGGCATCAAGATCGATCATCGGAGTGGATCGGCGAAGAAAGACTTTCTTCGCTTCGAGGAAGTCGCTCGCAAGGGAACCATCCTCGAAGCGGTCTGTCGGCTTTCAATCAGCGATGCATCGACGCGTGAGATGGCAAGCGCACTGCTGATTGCGTCCGCAAAGTTGGTCGAACGACTTGGCAGCAAACGTCGCCGAGGTCTGGGATGCTGTCGTCTGGAGATTCTCGACACAGATCCTGACGAAGCCATCGCGTGGCTGGAACGAACGACCTCGCCCCCGAAGTGGTCATCGGACAAGATTAGTGATATCCCGTCCGATGGTTTGCGAGCCACTGATCAGGCCGACCCGTGGATCTGTGTGCCGCTGGAGCTTCGGCTCCAGGGGCCGCTGGCAGTCTCATACCGCACAGCAGGCAACGTGATGGAAACTCTGGACTTCGTTCCCGGCTCCTATCTGTTGCCGCAAGTCAGGCGCACGTTGATCGGATTGGGGTTAGATGTGCAGTCGGCCATTCCAGCCGGTGACTTGTGTGTACTTCCTGCGTATCCAGAAGTTGATGGTGAACGCGGACAACCGGTGCCAATGGCATTATTCGTGCCTAAGGAAGGAAAGGGCTTAAAAGGCGTGGTCAACCGCGTGCAGCCACCAGTCGATCCGCTCGATGGAACGCAGCTGAAGCAGCTGCGCGAAGGTTATATCTCCACACGACTGACGAATGTGTACAAGACGCCGATCACGGTGCGAACACATAACACGGTCGAGGATCAGCCGCAGCGACCGACCAAAAACGTGGGCGGTGTGTACACCTACGAGGCCATCGCACCCAGTAACCACGGAATACCAGTCGTTCTTCGCAGTGAACTGCGCATCCGCAAATCGTTGGCCGATCGTCTGGAGTCGAACTGGTGGAACAGCCTCAACGGCGAAATATCGCTGGGGCGCTCCAAGAAGGATGATTACGGCTCAGTTCTTCTCAGAGCAGGACCCGCAGAGGAATGGAAATCGGCTGCGAGAATAGTCGAAAAAGACTTGTTCGTCTGGCTGGTGTCAGACACACTGATTCGCAATTCACGTTTACGGGCCGAGCCGACGGCGTCCTGTCTTGGGGAGGAATTATCCCGGAAACTGGGAGTAACACTGAAACTGCGAGAGAGTACAGCCGGGCAATTGGACGAACTGGTTCGCATCCGTCGGCTCGATACCTGGCACGTCGGTTGGGCACTGCCGCGACCTTCACTGGTCGCCTTGCAGGCGGGTTCGTGCATGGTGTTCCAGGCGGAAGGATCAATTGACCCCGCGAAACTCGAACAGCTCGAAGCCAGCGGCATTGGCGAACGCACTGCTGAGGGATATGGGCAAGTGCGATTCAACCATCCTCTGCTAACGGAACCGTGCATTAGCGTCGCTGATCCTGATAACCTAGCCGATAGCGAACCAGCAGCGACAGAGCCGGAGTTCATCCACTCGGGTCATCCGGAGTTCGCATTTGCTCGACTGATCGAACGGGAATGCTGGAAGCAGGAGATCCGCCGTGCCTGTCTGACATTTGCCAGCTCCGCGCAGAATCGGGGCGACAAACTGGGCTGGAAGGCCAAAGTCAAACAGGGCCAACCGCCGATGAGCCAACTCGGAGCCCTGCGCGGGCAACTCGCGATCCTGCGAACCGTCCGAGACCGACCGCAGGTCATCGATTGGCTCGATCATCTCGCGGACAATCGCCGCCGAAAGGACAAGTGGCCGTCCATCGATAAGGTGAAGGCCTTCATTGAGTCGGACAGTCGCATCTGGGACATCGTCAAGACCGACGGCTGGCCAACACTCACCACCAACGCCGAGACAGAACTCAAGCAAGAGCTCTGGGCGTTGGCGGTCCGCACATTCTTCGATGCCTGCATCCGTGCCCACAAGCGAGAACTGGAGGTGACCAGTGGCACGTAACATCCACAGTCGAATCCAACTCAGAGGGACTTTGGTCACGCAATCGCCTCTTCACGTAGGGGGCTACGGTGATGATGTCGATACGGACCTGCCGCTGGCACGCGATGGAGCCGGGCAACTCTACGTTCCCGGTACGAGCCTTGCAGGATCATTACGAGAGCTGGCTGAGCGGCTCTTCGGTAACAGTGTCATCGAGGAACTGTGGGGCTTCCAAGATGGCGACAAGGGCCATGCGTCCTTCGTCATGGTCGATGACGCCTTAGTCGAGCATAGCGAAACGGCCGTTGTCGAAATTCGCGATCATGTCGGCATTGATCGGGAATACGGGGCCGCCGCCGAACACATCAAGTTCGATCGGGCAATCCTGCCACGCGGCACGCGGCTGCAGCTCCGATTGACAGCGGAGGTGGCGAATCACGAGAAGCGAAACCTGGCCCTG
>CALLWY010000167.1 GCA_938015865.1 uncultured Planctomicrobium sp. | reverse complement strand
GAACTCATCCACCGTCTCGTGCGGAATCTTGAACTTCTCAGTGATGATGCGGGTGAAGTCTTCCCGGGTGAAAGTGGTTCGCAGCGAGAATTGGGGGTTTTCGAACCGGACCCCTTTCAGCTGGACGATGCTGTCTGCAATTTCGGAGGTCCAGTATTTTCGGCAGCTCTTGATCATGCCGACCGGAAAACCGTGCAGGGAGATATCGAAAATGTGTCCCCCGCGGCGTTTGAACCAGGTCGCCATCCCCCCGAGCTGGTAGTGGTGTTCCAGAAGGAGGACAGAGTAACCCTGTTTGGCGAGGACATTGGCCCCGGTCAAACCCGCCAACCCTGAACCGATCACAATGACGTCGTATCGATCCTTGACTCCGCTGAGAAAATCCTTTGCCATTGAACCGGTCTATTCCTGTCTAATAAATCCCTGTCGAAGCCCCTTTGAGGCGATCGAAACTGGATCTGAAAATACGGCCACGGATGGAAAACCCTCAGGGTATCGCATGAAGCGTTCTGCGAAAACTCAACCCTGCTGAAATCGTGCCGGAAGATACTGCGGACGGCGGCCGAACGTCACGAGGTGGCCACGAAGGCCACATAGTAAAACCACAGGCCGGTCGCTGAGGTCGCGACAATATCGACAACGGACAGCCAGCCAAGGATTTTGTGTGTCCGGCTGTGCTTCCCCGGATGCGGAGGCGAAGGAAAACGCCGCCAGGCAAGAAACAGCGTGGCTCCCCACAAAAACGGCGTGCTGATCGCGAAGATCAGATGAATCCGCAAGACCGACTCCACATGGGCGTATGCCTCTCCTGTCAGGCGAGGAGCGTCGGGGTTTTTGTTGACGATGTTCCGCCAGCCTCCGTGAACCCACTGCATGTCAATTTCAAAGAGCGAGACCGCGACGAGGAGAACGATCCCGAGGATCAGCTGCAGGTTTCGGTGAAGAAGGTACCTTCGCTGGACCTTGACAACAAAAATGCTGTACAGAAGAACAGGGACGATGGCCACCAGTGCGGTGACCACGAAATCGAGCATGAATGAGGCGTCAAAGCCCAGGAAGCCGTGTTGGAGCATTGAAGGATTATAGGAACCTGACGAAAACCCGCACCTGAACCGGTCGGCTGATTATGGTTTGTGAGAAATGTAACGATTTTGACGGGAATGGTTGCTCCCCTGCGTCGTATGGCAGGGGATCTGTTCACAGTGCAGTCAGGCTCGTCCCGATACTCTCTGCATGGATGATTTTGACCGCCAGTTACTCGAAAACAACCCGGGATGGAAGCTGGTTCTCGAAGCCTATCTTCAACTGGCTGCGGAACCTGTTCAGATCAGCCCTGAAGAGAAAGGGACAGTTCGCTGGGTGGACCGTATTGTGTCCCTCGATGGCGTCGATCCGGAGGAACTCTCTCTCATCCATGGGCGGTTGATTGCTCTGGGCTGGCTCAATTTCCAATTTGAGTCAGGGCAGACTTCTCTAACGTACCGGGTCTCGCCCGAAGGACGCGCCATTCTGAAGCGATTGAACGGAACAGCTGCCGCTTCGCCTGCGAATGAGATTCAGGAAGACGAGTACGAAGACGAAGTCGCTGCGTGAACGGCGCCGTTCCTTCGTCGTCTGTTGACTCCAGTCTGGCTTGCGATGTATCAACGGTCTCTCATTCTGACAATGTCTGAGGCCAAATGAACAAATCGCAACGCCGAGAGACCATCTGGAATTTCGGTCGAAACCAGTCGTGTTCGCCCAATGCCTCCCTGCTTCCTCGCAGCGAAGAGGATGTTCTTGAGCTTCTACGCCAATTTCGTGGCCATAAGATCCGCGCCCGTGGCAGCCTGCATTCCTGGAGCCGGGTCGCGATGACGGATGATGTGTCCGTTGACCTCTCCCAACTGAATTTCGTCAAGATAGCGCCGAATGGGGATTCCGCCTGCGCTGAAGTCGGGGCAGGAGCCCGAATCCGTGACATCATTGCGCAACTGAATCAATACGATCTCACCCTGCCTTCGCTGGGGTTGATCACCGAGCAGACAATCGCCGGCGCGACTTCAACGGCCACGCATGGGTCCGGACGCCACTGCCTCGCGCACTTCATTCAGAAGATGCGGATTGCAACGTATGACGAAACGGGTGCAGCGGTTATTCGAGAGGTTTCGTCACCGGAGGAGCTGAATGCGGCTCGGTGCGCCCTTGGCACAATGGGGATCATCACGTCGATCACGGTTGACGTCCGTCCGCAATATCGGATTGAAGAGCAGCTCCGAAAATATCCCACTCTGGATGAGGTTGTTGATGCTGAGGAACAATACCCCATTCAGCAGTTCTATCTGCTCCCCTGGAACTGGAACTACTTTGCCCAGCACCGACGTGTGACAGAGCTTCCCAGAGGGGGAGGTGTCTTTTTCTACCGCCTGTTCTGGTCCGTTGTCATGGACCGGGCGCTGCACTGGACTGTGATTCCACTCTGCCGATGGGCGCCGTGGTCGTGGACTCGAGCCTATTTCAAATGGTTACTTCCGTTTTTTGTTCCGCGCCGATGGAAGGTGATCGATCGTTCTGATCGACATCTCACAATGCAGCATCAGCTGTTTCGTCATATCGAAACGGAGATGTTTGTCAGGAGATCTGATCTCCCCCAGATGATGGCGCTGACCCGGTGGTTGATTGAATGGAGTGCCGGGCTGGAGACATCAGAAGGGGAATGGCAGGAAGCGGTCGAATCCTGTGGGTTGAAAAGCGATCTGTATGAACTCCGTGGCCGATACCATCACCACTATCCCATCTGTATTCGAAAGGTTCTGCCCGACGATGGGTACATTTCGATGACAGGAGGGGAAGGAGAACCCTGGTACGCAGTGAGCTTTATTTCGTATGCCCATCCAGATTGTCGTGATGGGTTCTTTCGCTTTTCACGTGCGTTGGTTCGACTCACCGGGCACCTGTTTCAGGCACGGCCTCACTGGGGAAAGTGGCATGACCTCAACTATGAGGATTTCCGGCAGCTCTATCCCCGGATGGACCAATTTCTGAAGATCCGGGATGAGTTCGATCCGACCGGGGCGTTTCGGGCGGATTGGATGCCAGCACCCGAGAACAAGATCTCGAACTAAGCTTGCAAGCCCCTTTCTGGAGCCGTCTCTTTGAGCGGTCCCAGTCTCCCAAAGCGAGACAAATTCCAATGGCCATCGCCAGGATTAGCGGGCCGGCTTCGTCTTTGGGCTCAGGAGCAACAGATTGCCTCGGCGACTCACAGAGTAATTATGAGTCTTGACGATCGCTGCGAATGCCTGGGCAGGATCGACGTCGAGCATCTGACCAGTGTATTCCCCTTCGACATGATTGGTCAGGATGACCGTGTAGCCCTGCTGCTTCGCCAGTGCCTTGAAGACATTTTCAAGGGGAGACTTGTCAAATCGATAGTGGAACCGGTTCGGAGCAGAGGCAGCGACGATCGAAATGGATTCATCGTCGGACAGTTCCGCCAAGGCATTGACGACCGATGAAGGCTCGTTCTTTGGCGCCTGCTCCGGAGTCGTCTTCGACGGACTCAGCGTTGTCGGGAACGGAGGTGGAGCGACTTCGGTCACTTTGACTGGTGACAATGCTGGAGTCTGGGTGACGGCCATTTCCGCAGGGGTGGTCTCTTCCCGGGAAGCGGATTTCCGGGCGGACTCATCTTCTGCAGGCTCGGGGACCGGAATGCTCAGAGAGTTCTTCTCCGAGGAGGCAATCAGATTGGGGTCCTGAGTCTTTGTTTGCGGAAGAACCGGAAGATCGCCTGCACTCTCTGCTGTGTCCCTGGTGGTCAAGGGGAGTGCCGTTGTCGGAGCGGGCATGTAGCCCAGACTGGCGGTCGGATCAGCCGAAGCAACCTGGACCGGCTTCGGTTCCACCTTCGGGAACTCCGGTGCCTGAGAAGAGGGCTTCACATCAGCCACGGGATTCGATGGAAGCGAGGATGATTCTGTTCTGGTCTTCGATTCCTGTTGAGACGATGAAGAAGCAACGGATGTTCGAATACGTCGTTCCCTGCGGCTTTCGGCCACAGCTGGGGATGCTTCGGCTGCGGGAGTGTTCTCCTCAGGGCGGGCGACTGGCTGTGGATCGGCTGAATCCGAATCGTTGACCACGAGCGTTGCACTGTGTGGCAACACAAGGGGATTGCGTTGCGCATGAAGTGCCATTCGAATCTTTTGAGGATTCGGAATCAGCAGCATCACGGCCAACATAAATGATAGGCCTAATGCCCAGAACGCGGTTCGGAATGGGATCGACGACATGCTGGGACTGGCGTCTGGGAGGACAATGCGGCCAGGAGAACGTCATGCCTCTGAGGTGAATCACTCATTCAGAAGACATGACGCGGGAACGTCTCTCACCATTTATCGACTGAGCAGAGGCGAATCTTGTTTGCAATCCGCAAATTCACGCAGGAACGGAAAATATCCGCGCAAAACCAAAGAAATTTCGCTTGCATTACAGCAGTTGTAATCTTTTCGGTCGGATGGCAGGCGTTGAACGGGGTGTTCAGCGGACATCCTCAAATCGGCGAAGCAAAGGTTGATCGCAGAAAAAGAAAAACGCGGCAGGGTCCCCTCAAAGCTCCCAGCTTCGCCCTGCCGCGTTTCATATCGTTCGTTCTTCCAAGGGCTTCTCACGCCAGCCAAACAGTTTCGTAATGGCTTGGGGAGAGAGAAGTTGGCGAACAAAGGAACAATAGGTCGTGCTGGAAGTGTGTCAAATCGAATCTGGTAGTCTTAGGTAAATTTGAACGGATGCGCAATTCAGGGTGGCCCCGTCAGGCAAACGTTCTGCTGTGACGGGAGAGGTCACAAAGAGACGGGTTTGCTCGACAGCACTTGCGCGGGGGATTGTGACGAGGTCAGCGA
>CALLWY010000166.1 GCA_938015865.1 uncultured Planctomicrobium sp. | reverse complement strand
ATTGGGACTAAGTCGTAACAAGGTAGCCGTAGGGGAACCTGCGGCTGGATCACCTCCTTTCTAAGGAATTCGAGGATGCATCTTTTTAGGTGCACGCCTCCAGAGGGGATGCGGGTTCATTTGAACCGGTCTCTTCAAAAATGATTCTTCCGGAAGCATCTCGCCAGACGCTTTCGGAAGCCTGGAGGAACACTGGTTCTGCAAGGAACTGGTGAACTTCCAAACCGGCCAGCAGAAAAACGCAACGCGTTTTCAAGCATCTTCACCAACCATGCATATACCGCCGCGTCCAAGTGGAAACACTCGGACGCGGCTTTTTTTGTGCCTGTTGCGGGTTGAGGAGAATGGGTTCCTGGGGGATCACGTTCTCAATCGCCAGCAGACTCGCACAGACGGGCGACCGATCTATCCACCGCTGTCCGTTGGGGTGTCTGAAGTCGGGAGAACCGCTGCGCACTCCTGTTTGGGGATCACGCTGATCCGGCCGTTCCCTTCAATGTAGCTCTCCCGCACCTGTTCAAGTGAGCAGAGCCCACGTTGGCGAACCTGGCTAAGCAGGTCGTCTTTGGTCATCAATTCCCGGCGAAGATTCTCTTCGCAGACCGTCCCATCTTGTACAAGGGGCAGGGGAGGTTGCTCGATCCAGCGTCCAAACCACTTCACGTGATACGCGAGATAATCAATGGCACATTCCCAGAAAATGATCGTTGCGACCAGTAGCAGACCATCTGTGATGGACGTGTAATCGGCTGCCATTGCGTTTTGTGCCGCATCGGCAACGATGATCAGTACCAGCAGGTCAGCAGGCCCCACAGATCCCGTCTGACGGCGAAAAAAACGCAGCATCAGAAACAGCGCCAGGTACGTACATGTTCCCCGGACAAATGTTTCCGGGAGGGGGACAGAGGGAATGAAGAGTTCTGACAGGTTGAGCTGAAACAGTCCCGACATCATCATCCCCCGGTGAAAACTGGATTAGGGTAGGTTCATCAGGCGGGGGCAAGACTCATTCTGTCAGACTTTTTTAGTGAGAACAGGGGGCCTTTTTTTGGATCGGAGTGGTCCGTTCGGGGAGCGACACAACGACGAGGAAGCCCCACTTTTTCCCGGATCAGAGACATTTGACATACCCACTTCCCGGGAGTTGTAGCTAAAATTGATGTGTTGTACGGGTTTTGTCTTCTTTTGATGAAAGAGGCTGTTTCGAAACCGAATGTTGCCGGAGAAACTGGCACTCGGGGAGGCATTGGTCATGGTCGCGACAAAACGGGAAGAACGCAGACTGCTGGTCGCGGATGATGACCGTGCCTTTCGGGAGACGGTCGTTGAGATTCTTTCTCCGTTCTTCGAAGTCATCGATGTGCCGTCCGGTGAAGAGGCGATTCAGGTTGTCGAATCGACTGCGGTTGACCTCGCCCTGTTTGACCTCAACATGAATCTGCTGACGGGCCTTGATGCCATTCGATGGGTGCGGGAGCGTCAATTGGAAATCCCGTGCATCTTGATGAGTTCAGAAATCACAATCGAGATTGAAGATCAGGCTCGCCAGCTGGATGCGTTTTCGATCATTCGTAAACCGCCTCGTCGAGGGCATCTCCTTGATACCATCCACTGCGCTCTGGAGATATAGTCGTGTCAAGGCTTGATTGTGTTGTTGTCGTGCTTCGCCCGCGGTCTTGAAGACCTGCCTGGAATGAATTCCTGACTTGTTATGGCCAATCTCACATTTCAAGTAGTCGAAGGGCTGGAAGCAGGGCGGGTTTTTCGTGACCTTCAGACCCCGCTCACCATTGGTCGCGAAGAGGACAACGATGTTCAGCTCAATGACGAGCGAATCAGTCGATTTCACGCCAAGGTTCAGGAAGACAACGGGCGTATCATTCTCACCGATCTCGATAGTACCAATGGGACGCGGGTGAATGGACATCCGGTCCGGCTTCGGGTCCTCCGGGAAGGGGACCTGATCATGATTGGTCGATGCGTGCTCCTCATGGGAGGACCGGAGGCACTCCGTAATCTTCAGCAGCGACTGCGTCGAATTTCCAATGGTTCTGAAACCCAGCTGGAATCCGCAACCTCAGCGGGATCGGTTCTGGAGGCCAGTGATCTGGGGGTTGCATTTCCCGGTGGACCTCCACCTCTGCCCGGACAGCTCACCCCTCTTCAGACAGCGGAACTGAGTGACCTGCTCGAATATCTGAGAACGGAACTCCTCGGGCTACTGACCGTTCCGACGGATGAGCTGCGGACATCCGATGGGGACTTTGTTCGCGTCAAGCGAGAGGTCTGGCTGGGACTGGAATCTCTGGTTCCTGAAATCGCCCGGATGGTGAATCGTCTGACGAATGTCGACGACAAATCAGAATAGTCGGGACGGGCATTCAAGAAAGAACGTGCCGTTGCAGGTCGATCCCCAGTGATCACTTTGCGCCCGGTTCGACAAACTCGAGCTGGATTTCCTGCTCCTCGTTCGTCAATCGACACGCCACCTTAATGGTGTCTCGTACCAGGGGGATGGTTGCTCCGGGAACTCGAATCAGCAGCTCCGCAGTCCCTTCAATCACGGGGATGGATCGCCCAGCGCGAGCCCGTGTCAGTTTTCCGCTCGGGGTATAGTACCACGCATCCCCAGGGATCTTTTGTGTGTAGCTGTCTGTTCCATCGATTCGCCCTGAGAAATCGTTCAGGTTGACGCTCGTGACTCCTTCAGGGACTTTCATCCGGATGACAATATGGTAGGGCTGGGAGACCGCAGGTGAACTTCCCGGAGGCCCATGTTTCACATTCCCGGTCGTGCTGCTTCCGATAATTGGCATTGCGAAAACGGTAAAATTTCCTGCGCGGACCGCATTCGGGGGCTCAATGATCCGAATTCCGCCCGCTCCGCCGGGGCCGTCTCCGCTGGATGTCCCGCCTCCCTGTCCCACGCCTCCCCGGCCTTTCGGGGGCGATGACGGACCGTTCTGCAGGCCCGGGATCGTTAGCGGGTCGAGGTCGGGGAGGAGTGAAGGCGTCAGCTTGGTTTGTTCCAGCAGGGCATCCTTCAGCAGATTGCTGTCGTCAGCGGATTGCATCGCAGGAAGAGACAGGGCCATCCCGCCCGCCTCTTCTCCCAGCATACCCCCGCCGCCCCCATCACCGGAGATGATATTTGTAATGTTTGGCCGTTGATTCAGGACCTGAAACACAGGAATGGCGAGAAGGCCCAGCAATATTGAATGCACGAACACCGAGAAGAGCAGACTCATCCCCCCCGGGCCGTTCATGGACTCCCAGAATTTCACCCATTCGTTCCGTTCCAGAGTCTCTTCCGGGGTCGGAACTGTCGGGGGAGTGGGCCGTGAATTCAGCTTCTTCCCTTCGACCAGTGGTCGACGTCCTTGGGCCGGGACTGGACTCGGTTTCGGCATCGCAACAGCGGGGGAAGGAGAGGGGAGCAGCTTAAGTACACGCCATAGCTGAAATTATTTCACGTTTTGCCAGATGCGGCAATCGCGATTCAGGAATCGCCTCCACACTTCGCCCCTTGTCCTGTGCTCACACTGTCGAGAGGGAACAGAGGCGAGCGGGGAATTTCTCGAATAAAGATGATGTGCAAAACGGATGAACGTGCTGCAATATCGCTGCGGAAACGGGGGCGGTTCGACGGAACCCTTTGGACATTTCGGAGTCGGGGCACCCGATCGATCTGGTGCTCCGAAGCGATCTGCACGATCACGCAGTTCAACGGGCTTGCTAGCTGAGAATGTCCCAAATGACTTCACCAGACACATCGGTCAGTCGGAAATCTCGCCCCGCGTATCGATAGGTGAGATGCTCGTGATTGAATCCGAGCAGATGAAGGATTGTCGCGTGGAAATCGTGGACACTCACCGGATTCTCGACCGCCTTGAAGCCAAAGTCGTCCGTCGCTCCGTAAGCGGTCCCTCCGCGGACTCCTCCTCCCGCCATCCAGACACTGAAACCATAGTGATTGTGATCGCGGCCCAGTTTTACTTTCCCGTCTCCAGCAAGTTCGACGGTGGGGGTACGTCCAAATTCTCCCCCCCACAAGATGAGTGTATCCTCGAACAGGCCCCGCTGTTTGAGATCCGCCATCAGGGCCGCGATGGGCTGGTCAATCTCGCCTGCAAGTTTTCGGTGAAGTGATTCAATGTTGGAATGATTGTCCCAAGGCTGACTGGCTCCATGCCAGAGCTGGATATAACGGACTCCCCGCTCCAGCAGCCTGCGCGCGATGAGTGTCTGCCGTCCGTGGACTCCGCTTCCATACATCTCCTGAATGTGTTTAGGTTCCTGCTCGATATCGAAGGCTTCTGCGGCTTCCATCTGCATGCGGAAGGCAAGTTCAAACGACTCAATCCGGGCATTCAACCGGTCATCAGTCCGGATTTCCGCGTGAGCCCTGTTCAGTTTTTGCAGGAGATCCAGCTGACGGCGCTGAACTTCTGATGAGGCATGGGGGCTTCGGATATTTTCGATCAGACGCTCAATTTTCTGTTCGCTCGGGTCGATGTAGGTCCCCTGATACGCGCCCGGCAGAAATCCGGATTGCCAGTTTTCCGAATCCTTGATGGGGAGTCCTCCGGGACACATCGCAATGAAGCCGGGAAGGTTCTTGTTTTCCGTTCCGAGTCCGTAGAGGACCCACGCCCCTACGCTGGGACGCGAGAGAACGGAGTCTCCGCAGTTCATTAACATCAGCGAAGGTTCG
>CALLWY010000165.1 GCA_938015865.1 uncultured Planctomicrobium sp. | reverse complement strand
GCCGCTGTGAGAAGAAACCGTTCGATTTTTTCGGGCGTTGATCCCGGACAGAATCGGTCAAAGTAGTGCAGCACAGCTGGTATGATGCCAGCGGCCCCGTTGGTCGGCGCGGTGACAACCCGCCCACCCGCTGCGTTCTCTTCATTGACGGCAATGGCGAACAGATCGACCCAGTCAAGGACCAGCAGTGGATCAGGACGCCCGGACTGTTGTCGTGCGGTCAGGGATTGAAACATCCTGGGAGCTCTGCGGGGGACTTGCAGCCCTCCCGGCAGGATTCCGCTGGAATGCAGCCCACGCTCAACACACTCCTGCATCGTCTTCCAGATCCGGGCCAGACCGGCATGGATCTCCTCTTCGCTACGGAAGACTTTTTCATTCTCCATCGCCAGATCGCTGAAGGAAATCTTGTGTTCCTCAGCGATCTGCAGAAGTTCCCGGCCAGATGTGAAGGGGTAGGGGACAGGCCGGATGTCTGCTGCAGTAGAGGGCGTTTCCCCCTGCCGAACAATGAACCCACCTCCAACCGAGAAGTAAGTCTCCGAGACGACCGGTTCGGCATCTTCAGGGCTGGTGAACGCCTGAAATCGCATCGCGTTGGGGTGTTCATCCAGAAATGTAGACCGGTTGAAAATCAGGTCCCGGTCCTCGTGAAAGGGGATCGGCGATTCTCCCCCGAGATTGAGGCGGTGTTCTTCCCGAATTTGATTCAGCTTGCCAAGAATGGTTTGTGGATCGATTTCATCCGGTAATTCTCCTTGCAGCCCCATCAAAATGGCTGTGTCGGTCCCATGACCATGTCCCGTCAGCGCGAGTGAGCCATAAAGATCGGCACGGACTCGTTGAATGGAGTGAAGAAGTCCCTGCTGCTTCAGACGCGATGTGAATACTGCGGCAGCCCGCATCGGTCCGACCGAGTGAGAACTGGAAGGGCCGATGCCGATCTTGAACAGGTCAAAGACGCCAAAGTAAGGGATGGAATCCGTCTGATGATCGCCCGACTGTTCAGTCATAGGAGCACAAATTCACTTTCCCTGAACTTTCGCCCAGTTGTCTTTCAAAGTGACAGACCGATTGAAGACGAGCTGCCCCGGCTTCGAATCACGCGAATCGACGACGAAAAAGCCTTTGCGCTCGAATTGAACCGGAACTCCCGGCTCGCATTCGGCAAGCGAGGTTTCCAGTCGGCAGCCTTTTAACACCTGCAGGGAGTTCTCGTTCAGTGCTGATTTCCAGTCTGTCCCTTCCGGGAGTTCGCTGGGATCAGGAATCTTGAGCAGGTGATCATAAAGACGGACTTCCGCTTCGATGGAATGCTCGGCGCTGACCCAGTGAATGGTTCCCTTCACTTTCCGGCCATCAGGGGCGCTCCCCCCTTTGGTCTCCGGATCGTAGGTGCAGTGGAGTTCGACGATGTTCCCGGCATCGTCCTTAATGACCTTTTCACACTTGATGAAGTAGGCCCAGCGGAGTCGAACCTCCTGGCCGGGAGCCAGCCGGAAGTACTTCTTCGGAGGATCTTCCATGAAGTCCTCCTGTTCGATGTAAATTTCCCGGGTAAAGGGGATCTGTCGGGTTCCGGCGGCCGGGTCATCGGGATGATTCAATGCGTCCAGCATCTCGACCTGACCCTCAGGATAGTTGGTGATGACCACCTTGAGCGGTTCCAGAACGGCCAGTCGGCGATGTGCGGACTTGTTCAGAAAATCGCGCAGCGAGTTTTCCAGAACCACCATATCGGTCAGTCCGGTATTCCGGGTGACGCCGATGGTCTGGCAGAAATTGCGAATTGCTTCCGGTGTGTACCCACGGCGTCGCAGCCCGCGGAGGGTCGGCATGCGGGGATCGTCCCAACCATCGACCATTTTCTCCTCGACAAGCTCCAGCAGTCTCCGCTTGCTCATCACGGTGTAGGTCAGGTTCAGGCGGGCAAACTCGTACTGTCGCGAAGGGAAGATCTCCAGCTTCTCGATGAACCAGTCATAGAGCGGCCGATGCGTCTCAAATTCCAGCGTACAGATGGAATGGGTAATCCGCTCGATGGAGTCACTCTGCCCGTGAGCAAAGTCGTACATCGGATAGATGCACCATTTGTTCCCGGTCCGATGGTGCTCGGCATGCCGAATCCGGTACAGCAGCGGATCGCGCAAAATCAGATGCGGCGATGCCATATCGATTTTTGCCCGCAGCACATGGCTTCCATCCGGAAACTCGCCTGCACGCATCCGAGCGAAGAGATCGAGATTCTCTTCGATCGATCGATCTCGATAGGGGCTGTTGGTCCCGGGGACCGTTGCCGTTCCTCGCTGCGCCCGAATTTCCTCCAGCGACTGGCTGTCGACGTAGGCAAGCCCTTTTCGGATCAGGACACAGGCCCATTCGTAGAGCTGCTCGAAATAGTCCGATGCAAAATGGAGTTCGTCCCATTCAAATCCGAGCCAGCGAACGTCCTCCTGAATGGATTCGACGTACTCCACATCCTCCTTCGTTGGATTGGTGTCGTCGAAGCGGAGATTGCACCGCCCTCCGAACTCGCGTGCGATTCCAAAGTTCAGGCAGATCGACTTGGCGTGGCCAATATGAAGATAACCGTTTGGCTCGGGAGGAAACCGGGTCTGGACTCGTCCCCCATGGACTCCCGCAGCCACATCCCGGGCGACGATTTCCCGCATGAAGTCGAGTTTATCCCCGGGCGAAGCGGAATGATTCTCTGTCCCTGAAACGTCCATGTGCTGCACGGTCCTGCCATTCGAACAAGGTGGATGTTTTCTTCATTTTATGAAACCGGCAGACTCCGCAACAGTGAAGAATTCGGGATCGCGGGACGCACGAACAATGGAAAATTCCCATATTCAGACAGGCTGCGTCCCTGAGTCCAGTTGCAGGGTGAAAACGCGACCGGGCCGGTCCGCCATCGTCATTCCTGATCGCGATAATTTGTCTCGAGGGAATTTCTCCCCTCTATTCAATGTTTAAGTGGGTGTTTATATTTCGGGAGACTTGAACGGCTAGGCTCCGTCGAGCAGATGCGACCACACAAACCGGACTCACGTTGGGGGGGATTTCTTGATGAAGACCGCTCAGAGGGTGTTGTTGGGGTTGATGTTGAGCTTGTTTCTGACGTCGCCTGTGCTGGCGAGTGAAGCGAATCTGAAGATTCCCGACTTGCACGAAGGGACGTTTCGGATCCTGAATTTCTCGATTTCCGGTTGGTGGCTGCTGTTTTGTGGGTCGTTTGTTATCGCTGGGACATTGGGAATCAGCCTGTATCTCCGGACGCAGATTGCAGCCCTTCCAGCACACCCGTCCATGCTGAACGTTGCGGAGATCATCTTCCAGACGTGTAAAACCTATCTGATTCAGCAGGGGCGATTTCTTCTTCTCCTGTTCGCGCTGATTGCAGCAGCGATGTCCTATTACTTTCTGGTCCTGCAACGGGAAACTTTCACGACGACATTTCTGGTCCTGCTCTTTTCGATTGTAGGGATGGGGGGATCGTACTGGGTTGCCTGGTACGGAATCCGGGTGAATACGTTTGCGAACGCCCGGACCGCATTTGCTTCGCTTGCTGGCCGTCCTTGGGACGTCGTGAATATCCCATTACGGGCCGGGATGTCGATCGGGCTGTTCCTGATCTCGCTGGAACTGATCATGATGGTGATCATCCTGCTGTTCGTCCCCCGTCAGATCGTGGGGATCTGCTTTCTGGGATTCGCGATCGGGGAGTCGCTCGGAGCCTCCGCGCTTCGAATCGCTGGGGGGATCTTCACCAAGATTGCCGACATCGGGTCGGACCTCATGAAGATTGTCTTCAATGTGAAAGAAGACGACCCACGTAACCCAGGAGTGATTGCAGACTGTACCGGAGACAATGCAGGAGACTCCGTTGGTCCGACGGCGGATGGATTTGAAACCTATGGTGTCACTGGGGTCGCCCTGATCACTTTTATCACTCTGGCTATTCCGAATACGGACATTCAGGCGAAGTTAATTGTCTGGATTTTTGCCAGCCGGTTCCTCATGGACTTTATGTCCGGTGTCTCTTATTTCGTGAATCAGCAGATTTCAGAGAGCAAGTATGCGGGTCTGAAAGAATTTAATTTTGAAGAACCCCTCACACGGCTGATCTGGATTGCTTCGGTTTTATGTATCTCCACGACGTTTTTAATGAGCTGGCTACTCCTTGGAGATATTACGGTGACGGTCGATGAGGCTGTCACTCCGCTCCCGAATCTCTGGTGGCAGCTGGCAGCCATTATCAGTTGCGGAACACTCGGGGCTGTTCTCATCCCTGAGTTCACGAAGATCTTTACGAGTTCACATTCCAAGCACGTTCATGAAACAGTTACTGCCTCACGGGAAGGGGGCGCCTCTCTGACCATTCTCTCCGGGATCGTGGCTGGGAATATGAGCGCCTTCTGGATCGGATTGCTGATCGCTGGGCTGATGACGATGGCGTACTTTGTCAGTCAGCAGGGGCTCGATATGGTGATGGGAGCGCATGCGTCGATCTTCGCATTCGGTCTGGTCGCCTTCGGATTTCTCTGTATGGGGCCCGTCAATATCGCAGTCGACAGCTATGGCCCGGTGACGGACAACGCGCAGTCCGTCTTCGAGCTGGCCCAGACAGAATCTCTGGAAGGGATTCATCAGGAGATCGAGCGAGACTTCGGATTTGTGCCCGATTTTGAAAGCGGGAAACATTATCTGGAGGCCAATGATTCCGCCGGGAATACGTTCAAAGCGACCGCCAAGCCGGTGCTCATTGCAACGGCGGTTGTCGGGGCGACGACGATGATTTTTTCGATCATCCTTCTGCTGGAGCAGGCAGGCATGCTGAAACTGTCTCTCACTGATGCTCCCGTGCTGCTCGGCTTCATCTGCGGGGGAGCGGTGATTTACTGGTTCTCGGGGGCATCGATTCAGGCGGTCACAACCGGAGCCTATCGGGCTGTGGAGTACATCAAGAAAAATATGCACCTCGACCGAACCGAAGCGAACATTGACGATTCGAAGGAGGTGGTCCGGATCTGCACTGAATATGCGCAGGCGGGAATGTGGAACATCTTCATCGCGCTGATGACGGTGACGCTGGCGTTTGCCTTTTTCGATCCGAACTTCTTTGTGGCCTATCTGATCTCGATTGCCGTCTTCGGACTGTTTCAGGCGATCTTCATGGCTAACGCCGGGGGAGCGTGGGACAATGCCAAGAAGCTCGTCGAAGTCGATCTGGGAGAAAAGAATACACCACTCCACGCAGCGACGGTGGTCGGGGATACCGTTGGGGACCCTTTCAAAGACACGACTTCCGTCTCGCTGAACCCGATTATCAAGTTCTCAACGTTGTTCGGGCTACTGGCGGTCGAGATTGCCATTGCGATTAAAGAGGCGGCTCATGACGGGACAAAGACCGACTACACCGCATACATCGGTCTCGTGATGCTTGCCATCGCACTCATTTTCGTGTGGCGATCGTTTTATGCCATGCGGATTCCGAAAGACATCTGATGATGTGCTTCGTGATGCAGCTTCAATTCGTGGGGGGAGATTCCCCTTCTCCCGTTATTCCGGTCATGGTGGCTTCCGTGACTGCAGGACTGGGGGAAGATGTCGGCTGTTCCGGAAGAATCCATTTCAACATGATCGGAAGCAGGAAGAGGTTTCCCATCACTCCGCCGAGCATGGCCAGACTGACGAGAATTCCAAAATAGGCCATCGGAATGAAGTTTGAGAGTGCCAGTACGCTGAAACCAACAATTAACGCAAAGTTCGCCAGCAGGAGCGCCATCCCGGAGGTGTTGTTGGCAGTCTGGACCGATTCTCGATGTGTCCCCCCGACACGGCGGACCCGCATGTAATCCGACAGATAGAGAATCGTGTTATTGATCGTCAGTCCGATCGAGACGCTCGCGATCATGGCTGTCCCGATATTGATCGGAATTCCGACCCATCCCATCCCCCCAATCACGACCAGAAGCGGGAGCAGGTTGGGAACAAGCGACATCAGGCCCAGCCCAAGTCCCCCCAGTGCCAAGGACATACATGCCCACATCCCAATCGCAGCGATTCCGAAACTCTTGAGCTGATCTCCCAGAAGACTGGAAATCATGTTCGCCAGCAGGACATACAGCCCGCTGGCTTTGGAATCCGGGAAATATCGGGACGCGGTTTCTTCGACCCGGCGAATCAGCTCGAGCTTGACCTCGGCCGGCTGTTGCTCGCTCGAACGGAGGACAATCCGCATTCGTCCCGCCTCCTTGTTGTACAGCGATGGCTCCATTTCGGGTTGAAGATCGGCAAGCATCTCCTGTCGTTCCCGAAGGAGGGCTTCTCGAAATCGGGGGAGACCACGGAAGAGTCGCCCATTTCGTTCGTCCTCGCCAACGGGGATTCGCGGGACCAGTTCCAGACCGTCGGTGAGGGCGACGACCTTGGTCAGACCAGTTCCATCAGGGAGTTTGAGGTTTCGTAGCTCTTCTGCGAGCTGCCGCACCTGACTCAGCGGGACTTCTTCCAGCCTGTTGGGAACGCTGAAGGCGACATCCCAGCTCCCGGCCCCTCCGAGGTGTTTCTCGTAGTAGTCCACTGCTTTCACAACTGGGCTGCTCTCGCGGAAATTTTTCGTGAAGTCGGTTTCGACTGCGAGCTGATACATCCCCGTGGCGCCAAAGAGTGCCAGCAGAAGCGTCACACCCAGAATGCGACCGGGATAAGTCTCCGTCCAGCGGGTCATGCGTTCCATCTGGCGGTTGATAGAGACCTCTCCCAGGGGATTGGTTGGGTCCGATTGCGTTTTCCCAATGAGAATTCCCCCGGGGAGAATCAGCAGGCACAGCAGCGGGATCAGCATTGATCCCAGGGCCATCATCGTGGAGAAGCTGCGAACGGGAGTGGCTCCGCTGGTAAAGAGGGATGCAAACCCAATCGCGGTTGTCAGCGAGACCCAGAAGAAGGGGACCGCCAGACGGCTGAACATGGTGACAAACGCATCCTCCCGGGACATCGTTTTGCGGAAGTCGCGGTACACCACTGTCACATACATGGTGGTTGAGACGGTAATCACCGTAATCAGCGAGGTCATCATGGAACTGACCATGCTGAGTTTCATCCCGGAGAGCTGCAGAAGCCCGCTCGTCCAGAGCAGGGTCACCTGAATAATGATGATTGGCAGCAGGACCCAACGGATATTTCGAAAGAAGATGAGAATGACCAGTGCGAGCAGGATCGACGAAGCGGTCCCCAGCAACTGGCTGTCTTCATTGACGTACCGAAACATGTCGGCAATCTGAACTGGTTCCCCGGCGACGTAAGCGGGGGGATCGTGTTCGTCGGCGAGCTTGCGGATTTGCCGAAAGGTCTCATTGCGTGGGACTCCGGCGACCCCTTCCTCCTCCAGTCGGAGGATGATGCAGACCGTCTTCCGGTCTTCGCCGACAAGGACGTTTTCCGAGAGCTGCATCAATGCTCGCTGAGTGGCAGGGAGTCGCAGTGCAATACGCACAATCCCGGAAGCACGAGGATTTCTCAGCGTGGTCCAGAGATCCTGAGTGCTTGCAGCACGAACGCCGGGAACCTGACTCAGTGACTCGGCAAACTCATGGAGCTTGACGAGTTCTGATTGGTCGGTGGCATCGCTGGTCTGGTAAGAGACCAGAACAAATTCGTCACCGCCAAAAGTCTGCTTGCTTTTCAGGTAGGACTGAAGCAGCGGGTCCTTGTCGTCGTAGAGGGACTCGATCGATTCATCGAGTTTTAAACGGGAAGCCGGTTCGATCAGGGCAACGGACACAATGGCAGTAAAGACCAGCAGGCCCCATCTGTATCGGGCCAGCCAGCGTCCAAACCACGACCAGAAGTCCCTTTGATCGTCCATTTCATCCTGACAACGAAATAAGCAGAAACCGAAATTCCAGCAGGAAGTGATGGGATTGTCCCCACCCTTCGATTCAACTCTCCCTTTCTCTTACCCCAGCGATGTGAACGTGAGGGCAAACATTTTTGGGGAATGTTGATTGCGAGCAACTTCCCGCTGACCAGATCCCACACGTCGTTGTATTCGGTACAACGTGATCAGCATCGAGGGGCATTGGGGATCTGATGTCTTTCTCGATCGTATCGAATTTGACTCGTATTGTTCCGTGGTCCGGACATCAGAACGGTGGTGTTTTCTCTCGCGGGAGAAACTTGCCCACTTCAACTGGAATCCAGCTCTGTCGGGATACGTTTGATGCGCCCCCCGGAAGTTCCAGTCGCGATTCCCACTTGAGCACCCCAAACGGAACCTCTTCAGAGTACCAGACGTCGCGAATCACGCGTCGGTCGGCCCCTCCTTCCCCTTTGAGAAGGACGTTCGTATACCCCACCAGACAACGAATCGCGTTGGTCTGCAGACCTGTCTTTTCGTATCGAATCCGGGAAGCGACATACTGCATCCGGCGGGGGACTCCGCGGAAGAATGTGAAATCGTCTGCGGTTAACTCCTCCCCATCCCGGCGACCGACCAGAAATTCCTCGACAGGTTTTCCTGCATTGAAGGCAGCAGTATCCAGCAGATAGCCGGTCGTTTTTGTTTGGGGATCCTGATCGGAGACGCGGCTGACGAGAATCAGTCGCCGGGTTTCATCAACGGGGCCTCCATCGTTCAGACGGAGTTTCTCCCGGCTCCCATCCGGCCTTAGTCCCAGAAAGGTGATGGAATAGTCCGTCTGCAGATCCCCGTCCGGAAGTTTTCCGATCCAAGTGTAATGCGTTCTGGCAAACTTGGGGCGAGGATCGGAGTAATCGATCCACTTCGCCTGCTCCATCAGTTGGAAGATCCAGTTCTTTGCCCAAGGGGATTGAGTCGGATACCACGCAGAGAAGGTCGAGACTGCCATCAGGACAAGTGCGATCCCACGAAACCAGCTCCGTCTCCCGAAGAACCCCAAGGCCGGGAGCATCGATGTCAGCCAGAAGGGAATCAGCCACATCATCCAGCGAAGTGAGACGGTCATTCCGCCGTAGTTGTAATTTGCGGTTTTCGTCAGATAGAAACCGAGGGTGGCGATCGTCAGCAGGGTTCCGAGCAGATGGAAGTTTCGCAGGCGAGATTCCCAGTAGAGTGGCGGAAAGGCCCAGCTGATCAGGGTAATGAGGAAAATCGGACTGAGGGACAGAATCCCGTGGTGACCCAGCGTGCAGTGCAGCAGATAGGTTGCCGTGGAGTCGCGGGGCCGATCAATTCCCTTGGGGTCGGACCAGTAGCTGGGGACTCCTTCATGTTCGTAGACATAGGTGGATGTGCCATAGGTGGCATAAAACGGCTTCCAGCTTCCGGTGGCATGATAATTCGTGACGAAGAAAGCAATCAGGACGATGGCTGCTCCCGGAACGAAGTCCACAATCGTCCTGCGAGGATTGCTATGGAGTAGCATGAAAAAGAAGGCAATTCCCAGCAGTGCTGCGGGGAGTTCATTACAGACGCCGAAGGCTGTCAGCACCCCGCAGAAGAAGTTCCGGATCGGAAATTCTTCCTCATCGACAATCTGTCCGGCGGCGAAGGGGATCGCGATCAGAAAGCAGGAGATGGCGATGGTGTGATTATTGAAAGTCGAGAGAAACGGGAGATACATCACTGCGAAGCAGGCACACGCAGTAACGAAGAGGTGATTCCAGTCCCCATAAGAATACCGGTAGATGAAGTTGGAGAAGACCCAAAGTGCGATCCCCATCGGGACGATGTTGATCAGAAACAGGATCAGGCGGGTCAACTCTGCGGTATGATCCAGCAGATTCCATCCCGTCACCCACTTCAACACGCGATAGATTTCAGCAACAAGGCGAGGAAGAAGGGCGGGTTTGGAGGAGTAGAAGTGATCGTTGTGCCGAACGATGTCGATAGTGTCCCATCCCGGTTGTTTCCGGATTTCATCAATCTGGTACGTATTCCGTTCGACAAGCGCCCAGACGGTGCACCATCGCGAACGGTCATTCGCGCTCCGGAGAACGGGAGCGTCTGCGAGTTTCGCTGTGGCGATGGCCATTGAAGCGACAATCATCAGCAGGCTGATGTGTTTCGATGTGATGCCAATCGGAGCCCGTGTCGTCTCGACAGGAGGTGTCTCGGGGCGCGGCAGGTTCATATCAGATCCTTCAGCGAAAAGTGATACTTGCCCAGATTCCCGCCATAATTCCCCGCTGTGATGCGAAGGAGCCCGGGAATCGCGATGGCAGCATGTAACCCCGCCCGCATGGCCCGTTGAATGGACTCAGCATCGAGTCCATCAATGACGATTTCGTAAGCAGCTCCGCATTCTTCGGGAAGCTCGGTGTTCGTGTATGGTCGACTGGTCGGGCAAAAGGCATCATTCGTGCTTGCCCGCAGCGACTTGTATTTCGAACCTACCTTACTGCCCGATCGGACGATGCCACCAGGAAATGGAAGTGCGACATTGGGGCACTGTCGCATCGCTTCGGCAGCTGTTTGAGCCGCCTGAAGCGCATTCGCGACTGATGTCCCGCAAAAGATCAGGTTCCCCCCTGCAATGCCCGACCGGGTCTTGAACCGGTCTTCACACAGGAATTCCCCATCCATCACGGGAATTCGCCAGTAGCGTTTGCCGGCGATCTGCTTGGAGATCTGGAGACCATCTCCAAAGTACCGGAGAGCCCCACCCACCTGAATACTTTTGTCCGGTTCGCCATCGATCATGCCATCGAAGCATGCGGTCGTTGGGCAGGTCAGGACGCATTGCCCGACACGGTTCTGAAGGGCAGTCTCCAGTCGGCTTCGTGAAAAGGCAAAAACCAGCACCGCAACGCCGGGGCGTCCATCGGGGGTCTCTTCGGGAGACAGGGCTCGTTCCATCGCTGCTTCAACATCGCAGGCAATGACACTGGTGGCATTGCCGCACATTTCTGTCGCTGCCGTTCTTGCCCATTCCTCATTCAGAGCGGTGATGATCAACCGCGCCGCCTGAATGGGGAATGCCTCCGCAAACGTCTCCACGATCTCGACGCCGGAGAGAAGGCGAACAGGAGCAGATTGAGCGGATGTGCCGACTGTCATTGATTCTAATCAGTATCCCATAGGAATCTCACAGTCTAGCAATACGACGATCGTGGAGAAAACAGTCTGGGAATGTCGAGTCAGGCACAGATCTCAATTAAAACAATCCCCGGTTCGTTGGGATATGCGCCCGCGAAGGGAATTCAAACCCTCTGGATTCAGTTCTCCGTCAGCATCCACGATGGATTCTGTGACGAGATCGAGGGGCTGGACAATCGCACAACCTGACCAGCGAGTTTTCAGGGGGAGGGCAGTAGGACGGGACGTGTTTTTGGCCTCCATGGAATTGCTTGCGTCCTTAGAGGAGAGCCGATACCGTGATTGCACGTCTCAACGGCACTGGGGGATCCCGGTCTGTTATTGATCTCTTTGCTTCTGAATCATCACCTCTGCCCCTGGCCCGCTTATGAACATCGGTATCGTCATCCGCCTTTCGATTATGATGTTTCTCCAGTTCTTTGTCTGGGGGAGCTGGTATGCGACGGTTGGAAACTACATGGGAGCCCATGAGATGTCCGCCCGGATTGGCGATGCCTATTCGGTCGGGCCGCTGGCGGCGATTCTGGCTCCGCTGTTTCTGGGACTGCTGGCCGACAGATACTTTGCCTCTGAAAAGGTGCTGGGTGTCCTGCATCTGCTCGGCGCAGTGACCTTGTTCGTTGCTCCCCAGCTGAGTGGGGGAGCGTTTATCGGTATCCTGCTGGCCCACATGCTCTGCTATATGCCGACTCTGGGTCTGACAAATACGCTCGCATTCTCCCACATCAAGGATCAGGAGAAAGAGTTTCCGATTGTTCGCGTGGCGGGGACTGTCGGCTGGATTGTGGCCGGGATTCTGGTCAGCAAGATTCTGGTCGCGGATAAGCTGGCGCTTCAGTTTTATGTCGCTTCCGGCGCCTCTCTTTTACTGGCCATCTACAGCTTCACTCTGCCGCATACTGCTCCGCCAGCGAAAGGTCAGCCGGCATCTATCGCCACGATTCTGGGGGTGGATAGCCTGAAGCTGATGAAGTCTCCGAGTTTCGCCATCTTCATGATCAGCTCATTTCTGGTCTGTATTCCTCTGGCAGCGTATTACGCCTTTGCCCAGGTGTTCATTGCGAATGCCGGATCGGAAACGCCAGCGTTTATCATGTCATTCGGCCAGATGTCTGAAGTCTTCTTCATGCTCGCCATGCCGTTGTTCTTTGCCCGCCTTGGGGTGAAGTGGATGCTGGCCGTCGGGATGCTGGCCTGGGTGGTGCGGTACGGTCTGTTTGCCGGCGCTGCCTCCTCTGGGGCCTTCTGGATGGTGATTGGCGGAGTGCTGCTCCACGGTATCTGTTACGACTTCTTCTTTGTGACCGGGTACATCTACGTCGACCAGCGGGCCGACAAGTCGATCCGAAGTCAGGCCCAGAGTTTTCTGGTGCTGGTAACTCAGGGGCTGGGAATGCTGATCGGGTCGCAGATCTGCGGGGCACTGTTCAAGTCGCTCAGTGACGACAAGATCAACCCGACATTGACCATGCCGCAGTGGCAGACATTCTGGCTGATCCCCTGTGCGATGGCGGCCGTGGTGCTGGTCCTCTTCTGCCTTCTGTTCCGAAACGACGCGGCCAAACTGACGGAAGCAGCTGCAGAGGACGAGATGTCCAGGATGCCCGCTCAGGATGTCGTCTGAACAATCAAGGTTCGAGCAATCGAGGTTGTGCAAACGGCGTCTCCGTCGTATACAGGCAGTCAACAGCCCCGGTCCGGCGTTCAGGACACGGGGCTCAGACTCACTCCTGCCTGACCAAAGCCCATGAAGCTGTTCGTCAAACGAGACCTTGACGGGTTCTTCGGCCTGTTTGTCGATAACCTGATTCAGCTGTTGTTGATCGTCGGACTGTGCGGCGGCTTGTGCGGCTTTCCACCGGATCTGCTTTATGGAGTGGTCCTTCCCGGTGCCGGTGTCAGTATCCTGATCGGCAACGTTTTCTATGCCATTCAGGCACTTCATCTGGCCCGCAAGACGGGGCGCGATGATGTCACCGCTCTCCCCTATGGGATCAATACACCATCGCTGCTGGTCTACATTTTCTTCGTGATCAAGCCGACGTTTGATCAGACAGGAAGTGCGGAAGCGGCCTGGCGTGCAGGGCTGCTCGCCTGTCTCGGGAGCGGGCTGATTGAGCTAATTGGAGCATTTGTCGCGGGACGCATACGGAAGAGCACCCCGCGCGCAGCGCTCCTTTCCACATTGGCAGGGATCGCCATCGGGTTTATCTCGATGACCTTTACCCTGCAAATCTTTCATAAGCCCCTTCTGGCCATGCTCCCGCTGGGGCTTGTTTTTCTGGGGCTCTTTTCCCGGATTCGGCTCCCGTTGGGACTGCCGGTCGGATTGGTTGCGGTACTCGTCGGGACAGCCACCGCATGGTTAATGGTCCCTGCTCAGCACCTTTCCTTCCTGCCAGCGTGGGTGACATTCGGGGCACCCAGTCCCGCAGTGGTGCAGGACTCGCTTCAACACATTCAGCTTCGACTTCCTGTCTGGTGTGGGGCTGAAATTCTATCCTCATTTCGGGAACTCCAGAACTGGCTCCCCTTTCTGTCGGTGGTGATTCCGATGGGATTGTTCAATGTGATCGGAAGCCTTCAGAACATTGAATCCGCAGAAGCTGCAGGCGATAAATATTCGACAATTCCTTCGATGGTTGCGAACGGTCTGGGAACAATCGCAGCTGCATTCTTTGGGAGTTGCTTCCCAACGACGATTTACATTGGTCACCCCGGCTGGAAAGCACTGGGAGCCCGGTCAGGGTATTCAACACTCAATGGAATTGTGATGACCGCTCTGGCATTTTCCGGACTCATTGGTCTGGTGGCCTCGGTCATTCCCATTGAAGTGGGTGCTGCCATTGTCTTGTGGATTGGAATCATCATTACCGCTCAGGCGTTTCAGGCATCCCCGACGGAACATGCCCCTGCGGTGGCGATTGGGCTTTTTCCGGCTCTGGCAGCTTGGGGGGCAACAGTGGTGCTGGGGGCCATCGGGATTGCGGGGGGAAAGAATCTCAAGGAGATCATCGCCCCTCCTGCTCCCGTCGTCGTTTCTGCTGAAGCACTGACCGAAGGTCAGACTCCAGCGGAGGCTGATGGAACCCATGTTTCAGAGTCGTCAGCCGAAGAACACCCGGCTCCTGTTTCTCCTGCTCCTCGTGTTCCCGACCGGACATTGGTTGAGGTCAACGGGTTCCTGCTGCATGGGCTGCTTCTCATGGAACGCGGCTACATCTTTACCTGCATGATTCTGGCTGCGGCTGTTGCCTGTCTGATTGATCGCAAGTTCTGGGCAGCGGGGCTTTGGATGTTCGCGGCGGCAGTCTTCACCTGGCTCGGGTTGATGCACGCCTATCAGGTCTATGAGATCCCCTTTGGAGCGACACTGGACTACCTGATCCGCTTTGTGCCCCCAACCGAAGGGGCTTATTTGTACCGGGCGGATGACATTGCGGTCGGTTACCTGCTGTGTGCGCTGCTCTTTGTCGTGATCGGCCGCTGGGCGAAAGATCAGCCTGTTGAAGAGGCTCATATCTGAAGCAGATGCAGAGGCGTGCAGATCACGCTCAACGAGCAACGAGAGATTTCTGTTCTTCCTTCATTGCGAAACCGCAGGTGCCGTTCCCGCGGTGCCATTCCCAGGCTGCTGACGACCGGAGGCCCCCCAAGGGGCGTACGCTGACTCGCAGCTACTTGTGAAGGATGAGTTTTCCGCTTTTTGTAAGGCGGAGCCGGTAAAGTTCGTTTCCATGACGAATCAGCAACTCCCGATGATTTTGCAGCAGGGTCGCTGAGTCAATCGACGGAATTGCCCCGGCAGCTTGCTTAGCTGCGGCAGCAACGGCGTCCTGACTGGGAGTTTTTTCGGTGGATTCGTTCACTTGGGTGGCTCGACGGATCGAACTTGTCAGGCTCTTTGGATCAGCGAAAGATTAGTTGATCCTGAGACTCAGTGTCAATAGTGCTTGGCGGTGAGTCTGGATGGGAATTCGGTACTTGTGTTGTAACCAATAGATTCCGAAGAGGTTCTGCCTCAGACTCTCTAAAGAAAACCGATCTGGATCGGAATTGGATAAGAGCGAAGACTTAGGGAGGGGGCGACGAGGACTGTTCCTGAAGATCGACCAGCATTTGCAGCGCTTCCCGGTATCTGGGCGCCAGTTCCAAGGCCTCAAGGAGATGTTCACGGGCAACTGAATGTTCATTCAGTTTGAGAAGCTGAGTTGCCAGCCGGAAATGGGTCCCTGCCCGGTCCACCGGCTTCAGTTTCAACAGCACTTGCAGGGCCTCCACTGCCAGTGAGGGATTGCCAAATTGCTCCGCTGCCCGCGCCAACGCCGCATAGGGGGCTGCGATCAGTGGGTTCACAGCAATCAGTCGTTCGGAATACGTTCTGACAGCGTCCCAGTTCTCGTCTTCCGCTTCCAGCTCGATGAGCCGAAGGAAGGAGGAGGCTGCATCATCGTCGATCGCGGCCAGTTGCTGGTGGGCCCGTTTTTCTTCGTCCCTGTTGCCTAGCCTATGATGAAGCTCGGCCATTAGTGCCCATCCGCTGTTTGCTCCTGTTTCGCGGGGGAACACCTCAACGGCCCGGGTCAAAATCCTGACAGCCTCTTCAGGACGTTCCAGCTTGTTCAGTAGAACTGCGCATGTCTTGAGGCCGGGATAGTTACGAGGGTGCGCGTTCGCCCAGTCGATCAGTTTCTCTACTGCATCGGGGGCGTCGAGAATCTTGCTGAAGTCCACCGGCTCCCAGTCAACATCCCCGCGATAGTCGCGGGCCTGTTGCAGCATGGATTTCTCGAATTCCTCTTCCAGCTGTTGCATCGGAACGGTGTGCCGCTCGATGGCGGTATTGATTTCCATTCCGAGTGCCAGATCGTCGAGAATGGCCAGCAATGTCTGGTGCCCATATTGTTCAACCAGATGACGGATGACGCATCCGCTCTCAAAATACGCAAACATCAGATGCTGGGGCGATTTGGGAGACAGGAATGCTCCACTGAGTTTGCTGATCGGAGTGAGATCTCCTTCAAGAATCATGCGGCAATAGGCAGGGGTGAGCTGTTCGCCACACAGTGGATCTCGCTCTTGTTCCTCATAGACGGAAATTCCTTCGCTCAACCATCGGGGCATCCGGTTCCGGGTCTTGTTCAGCGTGATGACATGAGCGAATTCATGCCACAGGACAGATTCCCAGTTGTTGGGCAGATTCGACTGTGATGCTGGGCTTCGTGCTGTGACGACATTCCCAAAGCAGACCCCAAGGTAGCCCCCGGCGCCGGGGAGTCCAAACGTGCGGACGGCGAAGTCGGCGGGATTGGGATAAATCTCCACCAGAATTGTTTTCGGGAGTTGGACTTCGTATTTACGGGCCAGCTGTTCCCTGGCCTCTGTCAGAAGTTTGAGAACGCGGTTTCCGTAGAGCTCTGCTTCCTGTTTCTCCATCCGGACCTGCAGACCATCCAGCTCGAAGGTCGTAAACTGGTCGAGTTCGTCTCGCAGTGTGACCAGGTTGTAGCTGGTCACGTCATACTGGTCCTGATGGTAAACGGATTTCACCAGACGCCATCCTTCGTCCTCCTGACCGAGCCTGAGAAGATCCAGAGCGAGTTGTTTTCGTGCGGGGAGATAGCGGGGATCAAACGCGATCGCGCGCCGTTGTGCCTCAGCCCCTTCCGCAAACCGGTACTTCTGGGAGAGGGTTCTTCCAATCAGAAAATCGACTTTGGGGTTCGTCTTCCAGCTGGAAAGAGCCTTTTCACGACTCTCTTCTGCCTGGGCATCTTCCCCCTGAATCCAGAAGATGGCGGCCTGGAGTGCGAGAGCCTCCGGTTGATGCGGGTTCGTCTTCAGAATCCTCTGCAGTAGCTCGAGCGCGGTTGGATATTCTTCTGCGTTGATCTGGATTTCTGCGAGAGTCTGAAGTGCTCCTGCGTGTCGCTGGTTCAATTGGAGTGTCTGCTCCAGAAGATCTCTGGTTTGTTCTGGATCAGACTCCCGCATGGAAAGAGCCAATCCATAGAGAACGTCCGGATGCTCAGGGGCAAGAGTGCGTGCCTGTCGAAAGGCATCGGCTGCGGTCGCAAAGTCCCGTTTCTCCAATGCCAGCTGCCCGAAAAGCAACGAGGGCTCAGGCCGGGTCGGATCGAGTTCCTGTGCCCGCTTGATCATCACCTCTCGAACCTGTTTGGGGTCAGCACCCTGATGCAGGACGAAGCGAGCGAGGGTGAGGACATTGTCGCTGTCCCGCATGAACCGTCCCGTCGATCCGCCAACAACAACTTCAAATTCGCGCTGCTGTTGTTTCTGAAGGTCAAGTAGATCTGCATAAGGGGCCAGTTCGATGAGGAGCCATCGCAGCTGAATATCCCATGGCCGTGACTGAATGGCATCTCGCAGGGATTCGCAGGCTTCTGCGTATTTCCCAAGTGCAGCCTGAGATCGGGCCCGCAATTCCACGAATCGTCCCGGCTCGAGTGTTCCTTGTTCCAATTGCTTGGAGGCAAAGGTGATGCACTCTTCGTATTGCCCATGCAGCCAAAGGTCCCGGCACGACTGAAGATCGTCCCCCCGGACAGGGCCGAACGGACTGATAGCGAGGATTAGCACGAAAGCGTGGAAAAGCCGTCGGAAGTTCTGCATGGCTGGGCCTTCAGGGAAAGGGGCCGATGCCTGAGATTCTATCAGAATAATGCAGGGGAAAGTTACTCATATAAGTAATGCGCGAAGCGTTTCCCGACACAATCGATTTAATCAGACCGATTTCCATTGCGGAAAGTGAACGTGTTGGGAGAGGCGTTTCCGGGATGCATCACTCTGTGAATTTTACGCGGAAGTCTGAGGAAACATTTGCTTTCCAACGTATGGTTTCTCCGAAGCAGGAGTGTTTGCCTGCAGTTCAACGAATTTCTCCTGCATGTCAGGCGGCGTCAGTCAGACCATGTTGCGAAGAATCCCTCACCGAACGAACGGTCTCTCATCATCACAGCGAAGTGGTGCTGTGCTGGTGGAGAACGCACTTGTCTGTTCGGTTTTTGGCATCTTCCTGGCAGGGATTATGGAGCTTGGGCATGCGTACATGGTGATGAACACCATGAATGCGGCGGTCAAACGGGCCGCCCGATATGGGTCGACGGATGGGATTTCCACTGCGCAGACGAAGGAGTTTGTGAATCAGATCATCAACTCCGCGTTCGACTCTTCGAAGGCAACGGTTGTGATCAAGGATGGCAGCACCTTCGACACTGGCAATATGAATGCATCCAACATCAATTACGACTCGCTTCCCGATTTGGAACTTCTTGAAGCGAAGAGGCAGCAGATGTTCATTGTTCGGGCGACCGTCCCTTACAACAGCGTGGCCCTGCTTCCTCCCTTCTGGGTCAGAAATGCCACGCTGAAAGCACAGGCAGTGACGCGACATGAGTAGGGCCATGCCACAGCCAGGAGTTTGAGCACCGTTCTGTAGCAGCGCTGACGAGATGAGGTGTCGGGGAGGTTCCCCGGATTGCAAGAGCGGAACGGCAGGCTGTGACAATTTAAGAGGATTCGTTTCCGATGTTTCGCAGGTTGACAACGAGGCAGACGCAACAGGGACAACAGAATCGGGATGGAACCGCAACAGTGGAACTGGCTGTGGTTCTTCCCATCTTTATGACAATTCTTCTGGGAATTGCCGAGATGTCTCGGGGGCTGGATGTTTCGGAGCGGCTTGCTTCTGCCGTACGACAGGGGGGGCGTGCCGCAGCTAGTGATCTGTCGAGTGTCATGCCTTCAGGAACGACGCTGAATCAGAAAGTGATCAACGACATTCGCAATATTCTCACTGCCAGCGGGATCGATGGGGAGAAAGTAACGGTCACGATCACGCATGCCGACGGACCAAGTGAAGGGAATACGTTCGATCTCTCTGACGGCAGAAATTATCTGAAGTACTACAAGGTGACTGCGACCGTCGATTATGCCGATGTCGGCCTGTTTCCAAAAATCCTGAGTAATCAGAAGCTGGGAGCGTCGGTTGTTTTCCGATTGGGACGCAGCTCTTTGACTCAATGATCCCCGATTCGCTGTTTCGTTTTCTGATGGACTTCCAAGCGGCCCGATAATCACAGATCAGGCAGGACTTCTATGAAACGCATCTCCCGTTCCGTTCTTCGTGATGAAGCTGCTGGTGCCTTCTCGCTGGACTCCCGTCAGGGGAGCATTCTGATTTTGTCAGTTGTCCTTCTGATTGGACTTCTGGCAGCAACGGCGCTGAGTGTTGACGTCGGTTACATTCAGGTTCAGAAGACACGCATGCAGAACGGTGTCGATGCAGCAGCGCTCGCGGCAGCTCAGGAAATTACCCATGCTGTCTCGACCGCTCCTCCGGGAACGGAAGATCCAACTGCATATGCCATCTCCGCAGCTCGGACGACGGCGGCGTATGTGGCGGGACTGAGTGGCATTCATGTCGATCCCAATCGGGATGTCTTCTTTGGGCAGCGACAATACAACGCCTCAACAAAGACGTGGACAACGACCTGGGGCGGCTCCCCGGTGAACACTGTCAAAGTCGTTGCTCGGCGCACCGAAGATGATCCCAATCAGCAAGATGGAAAGATGCGGCTCTTCTTCGCCGGAGTGATTGGTTCATCACATGCCAAACTACAGGCGGAGGCGATTGCTTATGTGGAGGCCCGGGACATCGTTGTGGTTCATGACTTCTCCCGGTCCATGAACTTTGACAGCCATTTCCCGTTGAATAACGAGCAACCTGCTGCGACCCGCATGAGTGATTCGCAGGTCATTGCGAACATGAAGATGCTCTGGGACGATCTCAATCTTAAGCTCGGGAGTCTGACCTTCGAACCGCAGTACCTGACCCTGTCGCAAACAACAAACGGAGTGACGACCTCCTGCCGCTTCATGTATGACAAGTGTTACGTGACGACAACGACATCCATCACAAGTGTCAAGTTGAAGTACACGAACGGAACAACATACACGAAGAACTATTCCGGAACGGTCAAGACGGCCCATGTCGAAGGGACCAGGGATATCTCTGAAGTGGAGGTGACGGTCAAGAGAAGCAGTGGAAGCAATACCTATGTGAAAACGTTCAAGGATACGAACGACAATGTCCGTACCGCCTTTGGTTTGACCGGGACTTATCCGTTCTCCGGTCATGAAGGAATTTCCAGCAATGATCGCTGGAACAGATTTCTTGACCACTGCCGAAACGATGAACAGCTCATTGCCCGTGGGTATCGGGAAATGTACGGCGGACTGACATTCATCAATTATCTGCTGCGACGAAACTCAGGTTATTTCCAGACGCCTCAACTCTGCAAAGCCCGACACTATCCGTTCAGTGCGATCAAGTCAGGGCATCAGCAGCTGTGTGAGTTCCTCGAAACACTTTCATTCGATGACCGGATCGGAATGGTGAGCTACGACACGGATCATCGTGTCGAGATGATTTTGAACGAACCAGATCCGTCCATTCCATACGTGAACATTTCCTCCAAACCGCTGACAAACGACTATCAGGCGGTCAATAACCTGATGAAGTACAAGCAGTGCTACTACTATTCAGCGGGAACAAATATGGGCGGCGGGCTTGCTGAAGCGATCGGACTACTGGACTCCCACGCTCGCCCGGGAGCGCAGCCCACAATTCTCCTGATGACGGACGGTCAAAGTAACCAGATGGATCCCGGAACGAGCAGCAAGCTCCCGGATGATTGGAGTTGGGACAATCTGTTTGATTACAACGGTGACGGAACGCGGGATTATGAAACGGGTGATCCCCAGAAGCAGTTCGTTCTCAAGCAGGCAAAAAACGCCATCGACAAAGGGTATGTGATTCATACCATCGCCGTCGGATCGGATGCTGATACCCAGCTGATGAAAGCAATCGCCTGGATGGGGGGAGGGATCTACCTGCATATTCCCGGGGGGACCAGTGCGGCTCAGATGGAGGCACAACTTGAAATTGCGTTCCACCAGATTGCTTCCATGGTTCCACCTGCCAAACTCCTGAATTCGGAGGGGACCTGATCCCCGAATAAGGAGTCACGGAATCGGGGCGAAGGTGACTCGAGCTCATCTGACCCGAATTGAAGAGAATCCGACGCCAGAACCGAACAGGAGCTGGCGTCGTTTTTGTTTTACAGGGAGGGCTGGAGAACTCATCGCGCTGAGGGAGACTAAGTGGCTCAGGTTCCTCCGGCGCGTGCCAGTCGGTTAGGCAGAGGGAGTTACGAGTAAAAGTTCTCGCCGTGCAGGTTCAGTGGCGGGGTCGATTCGACTTCACAATCTCCGTTGACTCTGGTCTGGCAGGCGAGCGTCATTTCCTCTTCATGGCCGATCCGGGCAAAGAGCCATTCCGGATTCAGGAAGACCAGGACCTTCTCCCACCAGGTTTTACGCTGCAGGTTCTCCGCTCCGGATTTGACCAGAACGCGACAGCTGCCACAAAACCCGTTCCCCATACAGTTGAGGACCTTCCTGGGGCCAGCATGAATTGGAATTCCCTGCTTCAGGGCTTCGGTTCTCAGATTGCCGCCAGGAGGAACGTCAATTTTCTTCTTCAGATTGGTGAATGTGACGGTCGGCATCGTTCTCAAACATCCTGCGACTGGGGGGCGACTTCGGGATGAATCAGTGACTTCTGATGTTACGCGGTTCTTCCGGGGACGTGAAGTTTTTCTCAAAAAGTTCCCGAAGTGGAGAGTCCCGTCAGGCGTCCTGCCCCTGATCGAATCAAGTTGCTGTCTCTGGGGAGAGGTCCGGTGAAGTTCGCTCTCCCAGACTTGCCAACTCCGGGCCAGCCTCACCCAATCATGCCGCGACGCTTCAACTCAGCGACGACACTTCGAACGATCTGGTTGACATCTTCCCCTTGCGGATTGCCCACGGGTGATCCAGAGGCATTCGGAATGGGGCATCCGCCGACCGGCTGATCGGTGAATCCGTGCTCCCAGAGGAGGCACTGCAGGGTTTTGCTCAGCTCGGAAAGATTCGCAAGTTGTGTATCGGAAAGGGGTTGACGCCCGCGTCCCATGCGAAATCCTCGCAGTTCCACAGCGGCCCGGAACCCTTCCGGAAACTCAGCCTGATAAATCATCGTGTCGAAGATTTTGACCAGGTCATACTGGACCGCCCGGGCTTCCTCAATCCGATGGGCGACTGTCAGGTCGTAGAGCTTTCGGGTCACCTCCGGGATGACCCCGCTACTGGCATTCGTCCCTCCGTCGCAGCCCACCAGCAGCATCGGCATCAGGGCAGAATCCCATCCCGTCAGGAAGCTGAATTCGGGCCGGTTGGGCCGGACCGCCTGAATCATCCGGATCATGTGTGACAAATCCCCGGATGAGTCTTTAATAGCGATGATCCGTTCGCACTCTTCGCTCAGCCGCTGAACGGTCGGAACATCGATCGGGCTGGCAAACATGGGAATGTTGTACAGGGTCACATCGATCGGGGTATTCCGGCCAATTTCGCGGAAATAGGCGTAGACACTGGCGGGACTGAGCTTGTAGTAAAAGGGGGCAACAATCGCGACGGCACGAATTCCCAGATCGGCGTAGAATTCGCACGCAGCGAGGGTCTCCCGGACATTGGCTTCGGCCGCTCCGGCGAGAATCGGAACTCGTCCGCGGACCTGATCGGCAATAATGATGGCGATTCGGCGGCGTTCTTCCGCTGTGAACCGGGTAAATTCGCCAGTGGAGCCGTTTGGGTAAAGTCCATGAACGCCGCGTTCGATTAACCAGTCGACATACCTTCGGAGTTCGGCTTCGTTGATTTCCCCCCGGGCGTCGAGCGGAATGAGATTGGGGGTAAACACCCCGCGAAGACGGGAGGACTCAGGGGTGGAGGTCGACATTTGAAGTCTCTCGGAGTTAGAGAATGAATTCGGAAGGATTTTCAGGAACGGGAAAGTTCCCATTCCGATTTCCCGTTTTCACTCTAAAATGTGTGTGATACAAAAAGGTAATTCGGCAAACTCGCCGTCGGTAGTGAAGAATGAAACAGTGATCGTTGTGATCCGCGGCTTCCTACGGTGCAGTGACTCTGTCGCGAAACAATCCCCTCGGTCAATTTATCGGTCAAAACAGACCCCTTTGCGACGTCTGTCCCCACAGGCCCTATAATCGGCCTCGTCGCAATGGTTATTGGAGTGAACGCTGTGTCGGTTGATCCCGTGCCGTTGTCCAGTCAGAACCTGGAATTTGTTGAGTCACTTTATGCCCGGTACCTTGAACAACCCGGCAGCGTTTCCGCCGAATGGCGACAATATTTCGACAATCTGGAAAAACCACCCGGGATTGGGCCTGACTGGACGGGGTCGTCCCCCTTCCCCGCCCGAAGCATTTTTGCCCCCGCCCCGATGGCGATTGTCGAGAATCCCAGCCGCCCGCTGATCTCCTCCAATTCCAGCCAGCTCGAAATTGCTGCCGCTCAGGAGCGATTGGATCAGTTGATTCGAAATTACCGGGTTCGAGGGCACATTCTGGCGAATGTCGATCCGCTCGGGAAGCAGCGCCCCAGTCCACCGGAACTGGACCCGACATTTTATGGCTTCGAAGAGTCGGACCTGGACAAGGAACTTTCGACGTCCTGGTTCGGTGGACCGGAAACGAGGACTCTTCGAGGGATTCTCGATTGGCTGAAGCAGACGTACTGCCGCTCCATCGGGGCCCAGTTCATGCACATCGACAGCCTCCAGGTCCGCCTGTGGCTGGCCCAGCGGATGGAGGAGACCGGGAACCGGATCCGGTTAGCCCGGGAAGAGCAGCTTCGAATTCTCAAACGCTTGGCGGATGCCGTGGTGTTTGAAGAGTTTCTCGCCCGCAAGTTTGTGGGAGCCAAGAGTTTCTCGCTCGAAGGGGCGGAGAGCCTGATTCCGTTGCTGGATATGGCGATTGAGAAGCTCGGGAACGACGGAACCAGAGAAATCGTGATCGGAATGGCCCATCGTGGTCGTCTGAACGTTCTTGCCAACATTATGGGCAAGAATCCGCGAGCGATCTTCCGCGAATTTGACGATGCCGATCCGCAGCTCTATCTCGGACGCGGCGATGTGAAGTATCACCTGGGTTACAGTTGGGACTGGCATACCTCCAAGGGGAATAAGGTCCACCTGTCCCTCTGCTTCAATCCTTCCCATCTGGAATTCGTCAATACCGTTGCGATGGGACGAGTCCGGGCAAAGATGGACCGGTTCCAGGACTTCCGCCGTGAACATGGAGCCTGTTTGCTCATTCACGGGGATGCGGCCTTCGCTGGGGAAGGGATTATTCAGGAAATGCTCAATATGAGCGAGCTGGAGTCCTATTCCGTCGGCGGGACGATTCACGTGATCGTCAACAACCAGATCGGGTTTACCACGTCACCAGAGGAAGCCCGGTCCACGCAGTACTGCACCGATATCGCCAAGATGCTGCAGATTCCGATTTTCCACGTCAACGGGGAAGATCCGGAAGCGGTGGCACAGGTCCTTCATCTAGCGCTGGACTTCCGCAAGCGATTCCAGCGCGATGCCGTGATCGACATGTACTGCTATCGTCGACGCGGACATAACGAGGGGGACGAGCCGGCGTTCACTCAGCCGGTGATGTACAAGGAAATCCGTAAGCGCCCCAGCGTTTATGAAGGCTATCTGGAGCACCTCGAAAAACTCAAGGGGGTGACTCGGGAGGAAGCGGAAGCGCTGGTCGAAGAACGTCGGCAGAAACTCGAAAACGAACTGACCGAAGCGCGACGGACGGATTATATCCGCTGCCTGGAGCACTGGGGCGGGGTCTGGTCCGGATACCACGGTGGGTCTGCAAGTGAAGCGGATCATCCGGAGACAGGCGTCCCGGTTGAGGTGATTCGGGAAAATCTGACCAAGTTGACCCAACTGCCGGAAGGATTCACTCCGCATCCTAAAGTGGAACGTCTGCTTCAGCAGCGACGCGATATGGCAGAAGGGAAGGAGCCTCTCGACTGGGGGGCAGCAGAAGCGGCTGCGTTCAGCACCATCCTCGCGCAGGGGCGTCCGATTCGCATGAGCGGGCAGGATGTCCGACGGGGAACCTTCAGCCATCGGCACGCATTCGTCTATGACTTCGAAACGGGCGAGCCGTTCAATACCTACCTGAACGTTGCCCCGGATCCGGGACTGGTGCGGATTTACAATAGCACCCTCTCGGAAGCAGGCGTTCTCGGCTTTGAGTACGGCTACAGTCTGGACTGCCCGGAAGGTCTGGTGATCTGGGAAGCACAGTTCGGTGACTTCTGCAACGTGGCTCAATGCATCATTGACCAGTTCATCACCAGTGCCGAAGACAAGTGGAATCGGCTCAGTGGTCTGGTCATGCTGTTGCCTCACGGGTACGAAGGGCAGGGGCCTGAACATTCCAGTGCCCGACTGGAGCGGTTTCTGAGTCTGGCGGCTGAAGACAATATGCAGATCTGTCAGCCGACCACACCGGCCCAGATGTTCCACCTGCTACGGCGTCAACTCCTTCGGAAGTGGAAGAAGCCACTGGTGGTGATGACTCCGAAGAGCTTGTTGCGAAATAAGGAGTGTGTCTCCACGCTGGATGAACTGGCGAACGGCCATTTCCAGAGCTTCATCCCTGATCCGACCTTTGATGGGATGAAGGGGGTCAAGCAGGTGATGGTCTGCAGTGGAAAGATCTACTACGACCTGATCGAACGCCGTCGGCAAGGGAATTACGACGGAGTGATGATTGTCCGGATCGAAGAGCTTTATCCGTTCCCATCCAGCGCTCTGAAGAAGTTCTTCGCCGATCTCGATTCGAAGACTCCGTTCCTCTGGGTGCAGGACGAACCTTCAAACATGGGGGCGTGGCCGTATATTCGGGCCCGCTTTGGGGACAAGTTCCTGAAGCGATTCCATATCGAACGGGTCTCACGTCCGCGATCGGCCAGCCCGGCCACGGGATCGAATCACTCGCACCGTCGCGAACAGGAAACGTTGCTGGAAGCGGCATTCTCAAAATCAGAACGGAAAGCCACGGTGAAGGAAGAGTCCGTCGCCCCCGCGAAGGAGCCGGTATAACACTCTCCCTTCCAGTGGGATTCGTCTGACGAACGAAATCCCCGGCATTGAAACTTCTGACAAAGCAAACGGCCCCGAGCGTTATTGACGTTCGGGGCCGTTCTCTGCGCTTGCAGAATCGGGACTCAACGACTTACTCCTCGAGTTCTTCTGCCAGTTCGCACCATCTGTCTTCGGCTGCCGTTAACTCCGCGCTGACAGCGGTAAACTCTTCGTGAAGTTTCAAGGCCAGATCGGGATCGGTGGCTGTCATCAATTTGTCGTTGAGTTCCTTCTTCTGTTGATCCAGACGGTTGATCAGCTTCTCCAGATTCAGCTTTTCCTTGCGAAGGGCGCGATCATCCCTCTTTGGTGGGGCCGGGGCCGGCTGGTCACTCATCTTGCGAGCGGTCGATGGCATGGGAGCGGCTCGCGTTCCTTTGCTGGCGGCCCGTTCCCGTTCTCCCTCTTCAATTTCCTTGTTCACAGAGTACAGATAGGCCTCGTAGTCCCCGCCGTAGTTCCGGACCTTCCCATCACGAACTTCAATCACACAGGTGGCCACGTTTTTCATGAAGTGGCGGTCGTGGCTGGTGAACAGAACGGTGCCCTGAAACTCCAGCAGAGCATTTGTCAGAGATTCCACCGTCTCGACATCCAGATGGTTTCCGGGTTCGTCCAGCACGAGAATGTTGGCTGTCCCGAGCATCAAGCCCGCCATGCAGAGCCGTGCCCGTTCTCCTCCAGAGAGAACCGAGATCTTCTTTTTTGTATGCCCTCCGCGAAAGAGGAGAGCTCCCGCACCGGCAAGCAGCTCCTGAGTTGTCGTCCCCGGCTTCGCAACACGATCCAGATACTCAAGTACGGTCATGTCAGAAGGAAGGCTGGTGTAGACGTGCTGGGCATACACTCCAATCTCGCAGCCATATCCCCATCTGACTTCCCCGGAGATCGGCTTGAGAGAATCCACCAGTGTCCGGAGGAGCGTCGTCTTCCCTTGGCCATTGTCCCCAACGATGGCGGCCCGTTGTCCATGATCAATCTCAAGATCAATCCCGCTGGCAATGACATGATCTCCGTATCCAATGGCAAGGTCCTTACAGCGGACAGCTGGTCCCTGACGCGGTTCGACACGAGGAGCCCGGATCTGGGCGACAGGATCGTCGGCGGCGATCTCGATGGTCTGGAGTTTTTCCAGCTGTTTCTCGCGTGACTTGGCGCGGGCAGCAGTGCTGGCGCGGGCCTTGTTCTTGTCGATGAACCGCTGCATCGCCTTCTGCTTGGCGATGATGGTCTGATTGACCCGTTCATCGTGTTCGCGGCGATCTGCCTGATACTCTAGAAACGCTTCAATCGGCCCGGGGTACATCGTCAGTTTCCCACGGGTCAGGTCGAGAGTGTGTGTGCAAGTCGCTCCCAGAAAGGCACGGTCGTGGGAGACAATCAGACAGGCCTGATCGAACCCCTTCAGGAAGTGCTCCAGAAGAATCTGCGTTCGAAGGTCGAGAAAGTTGGTCGGTTCGTCTAGCAGGAGCAGCCTTGGCTCGTGCAACAAAAGGGCTGCCAGTTTGACGCGGGTCTGCCATCCGCCGGAGAGTTTGGAAATGGGCCCATCGAGGTAGGCCCCTTTAATTTCGAACTGTCCGGCGACCTCGCCACACTTCCAGTCTGGCTGACCCGAATCCCGCATCAGGAACTCCAGGGCAGTTTCGCCCGGCAGAAATGGGTCATGCTGCCGGAGATATCCAATACGCACACTTGGGGCCAGACTGACGGAACCGCTGTCCAGCTCTTCCTCCCCCAGCAAGACCCGGAGCAAGGTGGATTTTCCCGCACCATTACGGCCGACGAATCCGACCTTCACTCCGTCGTAAAGGGTCAGATCGGTGTTGTCCAGCAGCACCTGATCGCCGTAACTTTTGACGGCACCACTCATTTGAAGAAGGACACCCATTTCGTCGTTTTTCCTTGTCCGGACGCCTGATCCGCGGAGATCGTAAACCGGGGAATTGTTCCGGTAAAGCGGGGCATCGTGAACGGAGGTTTGCTAAGGAGAAGTTTCACCCAACCTGATGACCCAAAGAGCCTGAAAGGGTTCGTTTTCCGTCGACTGACCCATTGGGGAAGCATCAAATCTCATTCTGCGAGTGCAGTTTGAGCCGATTTTCTTATGGAAATGCCCTATTTCTTGGCAATGAACCCAGATTCCTCTCGATTCCAGTCCCCGGAACCGGCTACCTTGCATCAACCCGGGGCCGGGGTGAATTGCAGCGACACAATGTGTCCCTTCAACAAGAACCGGAATCGATGTTTTACGGGCTCGCGCTTTCGGGGAATCCGGAGTTTTCGAACGTAGCGAAAACATTGTTGCGGAATCGGGACCTTAGAGTCAGTTGAACGTTTCTCTATGCGATTGACTCCACTGCCATCAGACATTCCGGAGATCCAGAGTGATCCTCGCGGGGACATGGGCGTCGATCCTGTGACCGGCTGCGAGCCTGCCGCTCTTCTGGCAAACGAGGAAGAAAATGATCTTTCGATTGTCACTCCCGCGCCTGAAGAGCAGACAAGTGTCCCGCCGGAAGCTCCCCTGATCCACACCATCGGATCGCTCGTCGGCATCACGATGCCGTTCCTGGGGTTACTGGCGGCGATGGTCTACAGCTGGCAGCATGGCTGGCTCGACTGGACTCAACTCTCGATCATGATTGTCGGGCAGTTACTCACAGCGCTCGGTCTGACGCTGGGGTATCATCGACTGCTGACTCACCGTTCGTTTTCGACGTACTACTGGGTCCGTGTCTTCTGGATGATGATGGGAGCGCTGGCCCTTCAGAAATCACCGATTGAATGGTGTGCCACGCATCGAAAGCATCATGCTCTCAGCGACAAGCCGGGGGACCCGCACACTCCGTATGATTACGCACCCGGATTCATCAACACGATGAAAGGATTCTGGCACGCGCACGTCGGATGGATCATGACCGGCCACATCATCGCCACGGATCAGAAGCGATACGTTCCGGACTTGCTTCAGGATCCAGTTGCGGTCTGGATTCACCGCTACTGGGAAATCGTCTGGTTCCCGCTGACCTTTATCATCCCGACCCTCGTTGCCTGGGGGATTACTGGGACTGGAGAAGGGGCCCTTCTCGGGTTTCTCTGGGGGGGATGTGCCCGGGTGTTTATCGTGCAGCACATTACCTTTTCCGTGAACTCCATCTGCCACATGTTCGGGCGGAAGGAGTATCACTCAAATGATGAATCACGGAATAACTTCATCTGTGGGATTCTGAGCGCGGGAGAGGGTTTTCATAATACACACCACGCCTTTCCAACTTCGGCACGGCATGGGCTGGAATGGTGGCAACCAGATCTGACGTGGTACGTCATCAAGCTCCACGAGCTTTGCGGACTGGCCTGGGATATCAAGCTCCCCTCAGAGGAACAGCGTCAACGCAAGCGAATAGTCACTCAGGACTCTCAGTGATTGTGTGATTGTTGATGCCTTCGTGAAGAAGACGAATTGGCTTCCAGGAGAAACAAGCGTGCTCAGATTTCTACGGGCGTCCCGCACAGCCACAGCACCAGTTGCTCCAGTTGAAGTTGTTCAGGCAGACGGCTCCCCCCTTTGAGTCCATAATCAGCTTTGGCCAGTGTCTCCAGAATCAATTCCGCGCGCTGGCGTTTGATTCGTCGGAGGTAGCGCTCCGCAGCAGGGATGTCCCGAGGGAAGACCCCCGCCTCTTTCAATGCTGGCTGAAGGGCTCCTGTCTTGCGTGAAATTTCGGCGGCGATGGCGAACTTGCGAAAGACGTAGTTAATTCCTCCGAGAATCTTGGGACCCGGTTCTCCTGAATAGAGCAGTTTCCCGAGACACTGGAGTGCTGTTCCCGGGGAGCCATCCCGGATGGCATCGATCATTGCCCAGGTGGTTTCACCCTTCCAGCCTCCGACCAGTTTTCGGACATCTTCGGGAGTGATGCTGGGGGCTGTCCCCACATAAGACGCCAGCTTTGACAGTTCCTGTTCGAGAAGGCCCATGCCAGTTCCCGCGAGTTCGACCATCAGCGCCGCTGCGTCCCGGCTGAGCTGTTTTCCATATTCCTCCTCGGCTCGTTGCGAGAGCCAGTTCGTCAGTCGAACCCCTTCCAGTTCGCTGCAGTCAATCTCCAGACCATCCGACTCAATTTTCTTTGCCAGGCGGGTGTTCTTTCGCCATGTTTTGACATCCAGCACCAGAACGGCCCGCTTGCTCGGTTTCTCGGCGTAGTTCTCCAGCTGGGCGCGGTAGTCGGAAATGAAATCATCCGCATCTTCCACCAGCACCAGCTTCTGGTCGGAAAACATCGAGACCATCTGAAGTTCGTCCCGGATCGTTTTGTATTCGAGATCCTTTCCGGGATAGCGGACCAGTCCGATGGAGTCCTGAGCATCTGTTCCAAGAATTTCCTGCGTGAGGAGCGATAGCGACTGGGTTTTCAAATGCCGTTCCGACCCGTGGAGCACGACGAGACCCACTTTGCGGGCGGCTTTCGGTTTCCGGGCAAACTCGGTGGCGTGCATGGTCTCGGCTTGACTCAGATTGACGCAATTCGGGATTTCGCAATACAGTCTCGACCCCGCAGGGAAGGTGTCAGCGTGCATTCGGCACACTGTTCATAATGTACCGTGACGGGGGGGCATTGGCATCCGACTCCGACGACAAACTTCTGTTACGAAAACGCTTTGCCCAGCTGTCCTGCGCGAGATGTCTGTCTGGTTTACTTCAAAACACCGGGAGTCATGTTGATGAATTCGACAGACCTTCTGCCGGTGGTGACGGAGAAGCAGGAATTTCTTTGCCCGCTGGAGAACCGGACCATCTCACGGGCGTTGCATCTCTCCCGAATGGCCGCCGGACATGCACAGTGCCTCATATGTGAGTTCCGTGATGAGACCGGTCTGCTTCCCCGACAGGTTGTCGAACGAACCCGGTCTAAAGGCCGCAACGTGCCGAACGGGATCATCTCGCCGCGCGGCCTGCGAGGGTTGGCGATCAATCAGCTCACTCGGGAGCGAATCACGGAGCTGACAGTTCATGTGATTCAACTTGCCAACAGGCTCCGGCATGAACGTGCACAGGGATCTGTTCACGGCGGGCTGAAGGTGGTTACCGGTTACGATTCTCGACCCAGTTCTCCGGATCTGGCCATCGGCATGGTGACCGCATTGAAACGGAGTGGATGCGATGTCATTGATCTGGGGCAGGTGAGTCGTCCGATCTTTGATTTCGGGGCAGCCTGCTTCCGTCCGGATGTGGGGCTGTTTCTCACAGGGGGAGAACTTCCGTCCTCGTGGAATGGAATGGACATCATAGGAGAGGATGGACTTCCCTGGGGGTGGCCCGGACGGCTTACTGAGCTGGCCTCAACCTTGACGCAACCCATCAGCAGAATCGCCCGCAGTAGTGGGCATTACGAAGCGGTCTGTGTTGATTCAGAGTATGAACAGCAACTCATTCAACAGCTTCACGCCCTCCGTCCACTTCGGCTGGCGGTTGTCTGCCCGGAACCGATCCAGCGTCGGATTCTGACTCGGATTATGGAGCAAACCCCCTGCAGCATTCATCTGCTCACAGGGGGTGGGGACCATCCGGAGCAGGCCACGAAGCAGATCATCGATACCCTCTGTCAGCGTCGACTTGATCTGGGAGTGGTCTTCGGTATGGATGGGCGAAGCTGCCGCATCTTTGACGAAGGGGGGCACGCCCTGACGCTGGTGGAATCGCTCAATTTGCTGTCATCGATTGACGAGCGACTGCCTCCTGAAACCATGAATCGGAATAATGAGCTTCAGTCGAGCTCGATCAATGGACCGCATTCCCCTCTCCGTGAACCGTGGGTGATTCGCGTTGCTGACGAGGAACCGATTCCGGAAACAGTCTCTCCAGCGAGACTCCTTTCCGGAACAGAGGCCGATCTGCTGTTGCGTCAACGGCAGGGCGAAATTCCGATGGCTGCCGATTCGTCCTTCCGGTTCTGGTTCCGCGACATGATCCCGGAATGCGACGCACTCCAGACCCTGATCCGGATCATTGAAGTGCTCAGCCTTTCCGACCGGCCCGTCTCTTCGTATCGAAGCGAATCTCACAGAAAACGCCGCTGATTTTTCCGCTTTACGTACGCGAGAAAACAGACTTCATCTTCTGCAGTCCGGTCGCCAGGACCTGGCTGGAGTCCTGCTGCCAATAGGTTTCGTTGAACAGTTCCAGCGAGACGGCGCCGTTGAAACCGATCTCTTCAAGGATTCCGATGATCTTTCCCCACGGGGCGATTCCATCTCCCGGGTAGACCCGTTTACTGTCGTTGATCTCGCTGCGCGGAGGATCCGCCGGATAGTCATTGAAGTGGAAGCAACGGATGGTCCGCCCGGAGACAACTCGCAGCCCTTCGATATCGCTTCCCCCTTTGTAGATGTGGTAGACATCCGGAAGGATGCAGGCGTCCGGATCGGCACTTTCGACAGCGACGAAAACAGTCTCTCCCAGCCGGGAAAGATTCTTGGAGAATCCCCAGACCTCCAGTTGCGGAGTCACTCCGATCTCCCGCCCGACCGCCAGTGCGTCGCGATACCGGTCCGCTGCTGCGAACAGGTCGACTCGCGAGGCGTCCTGCGTGTGGGCTCCAATCGGCGGTGCGGCAATCAGGTTGCCTCCAATTGCCTGCAGCAGATCCATGTCCCGCTTCAGTTGCTCCAGCCCTTTTTTTCGCTGTGCATCGTCATCGACAATCCATTGAGCAAAGCCAATGGCGCTTTCGACACGCAGTCCATGATCTGCAATCCGCTTCTTCAAATCTGAAATCGATTTTCCCGAATCCCGGTACGCTTCAATTTCACGAATCCACGGCTCAATCCCGTCGTATCCGGCCGCAGCGACGAGGTCGACTACTTCGTCCAGAGGGAGTTTCTGTCCCCGGATTGTGCTGGTATTCAGACAGAATCGAACGTTCAGGGGATTGGCTGGTTTTGGGATTGCTTCTGAAGCGAATGCCATGCTGGTGCTGGAGAGAGTCTTTGCGGCAAGACCAGTGAGGGCAAATGTCTTCAGAACGTCTCTGCGGGCGGGAAGAGTCATGGGAAAACTCGTCTCGTTGAAGGGGGGCGGATTCTCAGGAGAGTCTGTTTATATCAAAACTCTCTTCCGTCGTCCGCTATAACTGGCTGCGATCTGGGATCTCCAGGTCCAGTCTGCTGGTCGTCGATGGGCTTGTGGAGTATTCTGGCAGGTCACTCAGCTCAGGGAGAGGACCATTGTCGGCACAGATCATTGACGGAAAAAGTAAAGCAGCCCGGATGAATGTCGAACTCGCTGCGAAGGTGGCGACGTTTGTCGAACAGACCGGGGTCAAACCACACCTCGCAGCCGTTCTTGTTGGGGATGATCCTGCCAGTGCGGTCTATGTTCGTAACAAGCAGCGGGCGTGTGAGAAGGCTGGCATTGCAAGTACCCTCCATAAGCTGGGGGCGGAAACCACTCAGTCAGAACTTCTGGATTTGGTCGTGAAGCTGAATGCCGATTCAGGCGTGCATGGAATTCTGATCCAGTTGCCGTTGCCGAAGCAGATTGATGAGCAGGTCGTTCTGGACGCAGTGACGCCGATGAAGGATGTCGACTGTTTCCACCCGGAGAATGTCGGCCTCATGGTGCAGGGGCGTCCCCGTTTTCTGCCCTGCACTCCGGCAGGGTGTCATCTGCTGATCGAGGAAGCCGGGGTCTCTGTTCCCGGGGCACACGCCGTTGTCATCGGGCGAAGCGAGATTGTCGGAAAACCGATGGGCATGATGCTTGTTCAGAAAGGGAAAAACGCCGACGCGACAGTGACGATTGCTCACAGCCGGACAAAAGATCTTCCTGCCATTGCCCGTCAGGCCGATATTCTCATTGCTGCGGTCGGTCGACCAAAGATGGTGACGGCGGAGATGGTCAAACCGGGAGCCTGCGTAATCGACGTCGGAATCAATCGGCTTCCGGATGGAACGCTGGTGGGCGATGTCGACTTTGATGCTGTCCGGGAGGTCGCCGGGTTCATCACTCCTGTCCCCGGCGGTGTGGGACCAATGACAATTGCCTTGCTGCTGGAGAACACTCTGACCGCAGCAAGGCTTCAGACTGGGCAGCCTGTCCAATCTTGAGGTGCCTGTCAGCGGGGGATTGTGGGGGGGCAGCAATGCAGAAGTGGCCCAGCGGGTGATGTGCGCCAGCTTCGGCAGGCGATATCAACGGGGGCCGAATCCAGATTGACCCTGTCGTTGTTGACTGGCCACTTTCATGAATCGTTGGGGGCACATCTGCGGCGATTGGTCATTTGTTCACCTTCCCGGATTCGGGAAAAGGGCCTGGAAAAAGGATGCTGGTTGCGGGGATGCATCGGAGACAATTAAAGTGAAGCTCTATTCAGAAATCCGGGCCAAATGTTTCCGACCCGTCCCCCTCTTCGCACCCTGCAGCAAGTGAAGTTCAATCATGCTCAGTTGGTTTCGAAATGTCTGGGTGGCTGTCAGCACTGTGGTCTATGGCATGGTGATCACGCTGGTGACGATGTGGAAAACGTATCGTCGGAAGGCCTTCACGGAAGTCTACGAGTATCCGGAACGCCCTGTGCCTGTTAAGGCACGCTATCGCGGGTTCCATCGCTTCGACCTGACGACCTGCATCGGCTGTGAAAAATGCGCAGCCGCCTGTCCTGTCGACTGCATTTACATCGACAAGCAGAAGAGTCCTGTCGGTAAGGGGTTTCGAATCGACGGGTTCACAATTGACTATACCAAGTGCATGTTCTGTGCCCTGTGTGTTGATCCCTGCCCGGTGGACTGCATCTTTATGGGGTCCAATCACGACCTGAGTTGCTATAGTCGCGATGGGTGTGTTGTGGATTACGCAAAACTCCCTCTGCAGGTTGCCTGGGGACAGTCGACATTGAACCCAACCGCCGTCGCCGAATCCAAGGTGCTGTATCAGCCGGTCTGGGTGAAAGGGGAGCCGAGTCCATTTGAGTTTTCCGGATCTGGCGAGTAGATCGTACGTCATTCAGGGGCTCGTGCAGCCCCCGCTCCGATTCCAATGAAACCAGTGAAGACCTCTTCATGACGGACCTGACACTCCACTTTGTGCTCTTTGTGCTTGCCGGGACTGTTCTCGTGCTGGCTCCGCTGGTCATCGGCTGGTTCGTCCGTCCGAATCTCCCCACCGACGAAAAGACGGCTGTCTACGAGTGTGGAGAGCCGACCATCGGCAGCAGCTACGTCCAGTTTGATATTCGCTTCTACGTTGTTGCGCTCCTCTTCATCATCTTCGATGTGGAAGTCGCCTTCTTCTTTCCGTGGGCCACGGTCTTCGGAGGAGCGACACAACTTGCTGATACCCAACTCTCGGAAGCGGCCCGCCTGAACATCAGCGACAAGCTGTTGAATCTTCCCCCCGGAACAACAACTCCCCAGACCGCCATTGGCGCTGCTGATGCGCTTACGATTGCGGGGATCGGGTTCATTGACATTCTTGTTTTCTTCGGGGTTCTTCTGGTCGGGTTTGCCTATGTCTGGTATCGAGGGGATCTCGACTGGGTCCGGGCGATGGTTCATCAAGCCAAAACACAACCACGCCGCCAGCGGAGACCCGAGCTGACGGAAACGACATCTGCTCGTGAACTTGTGGGCTAGTCACCTGTCCCCAGGATTCAGTGTCGAACCGAAAGAATTCAGCAGGTCGCAGGAAGACGCCGCATGACTTTTCAGGAAATTCACCAACGTCTGATTGCCGAATTCGGACAGGAGGTCATTGTCGGAGCGAATTCCGAAGCAAGGGACCCGTGGGTGGAAGTGGCTCCACAACACATCGTGTCGGTGGCAACGTTTCTCAAGACCGACCCGTCCCTTGCGTTCAACATGCTCTGCGACCTGACGGCAGTCGATTATCTGGAGACTGATCCGAAACTGGCCCCGAAGTTTCCCTATGAATCCCATCTCGAAGTGGTTTACCACCTGCAGAGCCTGACCTTCAAACACCGCCTGACGGTGAAGGTGAAACTCCCCCGATGGAAGGATGACAAGGAGGGAGAGCTTCCCGAGGTCCCCTCAGTCAGTTCGGTCTGGGCGATTGCCGACTGGCATGAACGGGAAGCGTACGACCTGATGGGGGTCCGATTCACTGGTCATCCCAATCTGGTTCGCATTCTGTGTGTTGAAGACTGGGTCGGACACCCGCTGCGAAAGGATTACGAGTTCCCGCTCGAATATCACGGGATTCGGGGACGTTGAGTCGAACGATCGTATCCGGTATGAGCCGTTTCCGGTTGGAGAACTGCCGGAAGGCTTCAGGAAATTCCCAAATCTTGATTGACTTCGGTCTGACAGTTTGAGCATGAGCACCGTTACGAACGATCCCCGCGTCATCGAGTACGATGTTCGTACCGATGAGATGCTTGTCAATATGGGGCCTCAGCATCCCAGCACGCATGGCGTGCTCCGGTTGCTCATCCGCACTGACGGAGAAGTGGTCTATGAAGTCACCCCGCACATTGGCTATCTGCATCGCTGTGCGGAGAAGATCGGCGAAAATCTGACCGGGCCACAGTGGATTCCCTACACCGACCGGATGGACTATCTGGCGGCGATGAACATGAATCTCGGGCTGGCGCTGACGTATGAAAAGCTGATCGGCCTGGAAGTCCCGGAAAAGGCGATGGTCGTCCGGTTGATCATTGCCGAGCTGGGGCGGATCGCCAGCCACCTTGTCGGCATGGGAGCTTACGGACTCGATCTGGGAAGTTTCAGCCCCTTTCTGTACGCCTTCCGCGAACGGGAGATCATTCTGGATCTCTTCGAAGAAGTTTGTGGGGCACGACTGACTTATAGCTACATCACCATAGGTGGAGCGACGCATGATCTTCCCAAGGTGATTCAGATTCCGCCCGGTCTGGCTGCTCTCACGGGGCAGTCACCCGACAAGACGATGCCATGGACCGAAGCGACACTCCTGTTTCTGGAGTGGCTGGAAAAGCGGATCAAGGAATATCACGCTCTCCTGACCCATAATGCGATCTTCATTCAGCGAACCGCAGGGCTGGGTGTCCTTTCTGCGGAAATGGCCATTGATCACGGTTGTACCGGGCCAGTGCTTCGGGGGAGTGGTGTCGATTTCGACCTGCGACGCGATGGGGAGCCGATCTATACCCGCATGTATCAGGGGTATGATTTTAATGTGATCGTTGCCCCGTTTGCGGGCCACAAACTACCGCCGCAAGTCGTTCTCGGCGACAACTGGTGCCGCTTCTTCGTGCGGATGCTGGAAGTCGTCGAGTCCATCAGGCTGATTCGTCAGGGGATCGAGAAATACCCCACTGCCAGCGGTGAACATCGCGTTCCATACAAGATGAACGCCAAGCTCCCCGTGGATGAAGCGTATCTGGAAACTGAAGCCCCTCGAGGTCAGATGGGTTTCTATATCGTTGGGGATGGCCAGTCGGAGCCGCTCCGTGCCCGCGCCAAGAGTTCGTGCTTCTGCAATCTTTCGGTCACAGCTCCGCTTTGCCAGGGAGTTCTCATTGCAGACATTCCCGCGATCGTTGGGTCTCTCGACATCGTGATGGGAGAGATCGACCGATAAGGCTGTCGGTTGGGGCAGATTACAGAAATTCAAACAAAAAGCCGCCGCACAGTTGTTGATCACTGTACGGCGGCTTGTCTTGTGATCTGATCAGGTCAGTCGGAACTCGGCATCACTGTTCGCTCTTTTGAACAGTCGCGAGAGGGGCACAACAAGACAGGCGATGCCACTGGATGCGCGAATCACGAAATGGATGCGACCTGAGCTTCGTCCTGAATTTCCCATTGCTGGACGATCTGATCCATCGGGACGAACTTGTCCAGATCGGGGGCGTAGGCTTTCACGAGCCCCGCTTCGAACTGATAGATCCATCCGTACAAAGAGATTTCACCCTTCTGAAGTCCCTCTGCGACACAGGGGTGGGTTCTCAGATTTTCCAGCTGCACGAGAACATTTTCCCGAACCGCCAGCGAAAGACGGGTGGCTGGGTCTTTGACGTCGGCATAGTTCTCGTCGAGAATTTTCTTCGTCTTCTCGGCATGCTTCAGATAGCGTGCGGTTGCTGGGAGCTTTTCAGCGAGTCCCTCAGGATTGACGACGGCGGCCATGGCTCCACAGAACGAATGGCCGCACATAATGATGTCCCGCACTCCGAGTTGTTTCACAGCATACTCAATCGTGGCTGCCTCGCCCCCGTGAACTTCGTCGTATGGAGGGATAATGTTTCCTGCCACACGGAGAATGAACAGTTCGCCCGGCTTGGATTGAGTGATCATCGTTGGGCAGATGCGGGAATCGGAACAGGTGATGAACAGGACCGAAGGGGATTGTCCTGAGGCCAGCTGCTGAAACAGCTCCTGATGGTTCCGAAAGACTTCCTTCTCGAAGTGGTGGACACCTTTGACAAGTTGCAACATGATCGCGTTCCTCGACTCAGGAAGAGACGCAGCTCGCTGCGCACGTCAACCTGGTTTATGTGTTTCAGGTCTATGCTGTGCCCGGAAATGCGGGATATTGTTTCTTCCTCGCAGGGCTCCCGGATCAGCTTTCGTAACAGAATGCGTGTTTTGTGATTCGCCTGTTGAGTGCAACGGAAATCGCTGCGACGTGATTCTTATCTGAGTTGAAACAGGGCGATTTGATCACATCATGGCCGCTTTTCCAGCAGCCAGTCTGCGGTTCGCTGCATTCTGTGCTAGGTGAGAAGAGGAGCGAGCAGGGCGTTCTCATGGCGGTGCCCCGCCATTAAATGGCCCGAAGCAACAGAGAGTCGGCGGACACGCCCGAGACGGCCAGGATCTCCCTGACGAAGAAGAGATTCACGTCCGCAAAGCTCTGAAAGAAGCCGGGACGATTCCCTTCTGCGAACCAAGTCAGTCGTACCGGAATGAAGCGCACCGGTCCGTTCGTTCGTCAAATCCTCGGTGAGGATTTCGGTCGTCCGGATGTTGGGGGCAAGCATCAAACTCCCGGCAAAAATCAGACAGACGCTGATTTGCATCCAGAGTTTGTGAGATCCCTCAAACATTCAGAAATTCCCGGTCGGCGGAGTCAGTTCACAACTTCCACGCAGAGGTGGCGACCTGTTGTAATAATATCGTCAGGTTCGGAGGGGGAAAGGAGAAAAACCGAAAATTTGGGCAATCTCTTTTTTGCCGGATTTTTCTGGCCGAGTGTCGACTGAGATCTGAAAAAGATCGCAACAGTAGAAAGTGCCGCGGGGACGTGACGATTCTATTCCTCCGTCCTGCTCAGCAAGACTTCGGAAGTCCCTGAAGTGTCCCGACAATCTCCGAAACGTCCCGGATGCCTTCTCCTTCGAGGGTCTGCTCCAGTTCGGTGACGAGTTTTGATGAGACTCCGGGGTTGAAGAAATTGGCGGTTCCGACCTGAACAGCACTCGCTCCCGCTACCAGAAATTCCATGACATCGTCGATGGTGGAGATTCCCCCGATCCCGATGATCGGGATGTTGACCGACTTTGCGACCAGATAAACGCACCGCAGAGCGAGGGGCTTGATCGCCGGGCCGCTCAAGCCGCCGAGGACATTCCCAAGAATCGGTTTGCGTTTTCGCCAGTTGATCGCCATCCCCTGATAGGTGTTCACCATGGAAACGGCATCAGCCCCCCCATCGGCTGCTGCCTTGGCGATGGCGGTGATGTCGGTGACATTAGGGGTCAGTTTGGCGACGATCGGGAGACTGGTGGCTTCCCGGACAGCCGCCACGAGCTTTTGGGCGGAATCGGGATTCGTTCCAAAGTCGACACCGCCACTCACGTTGGGACAGGAGATATTCAGCTCAATCCCCGCCAGACCGGGAAAGGCATCGAGCCGACCTGCCATGACCGCGAAATCGTCAATGGTGCGCCCGGCAATGTTGGCAAGAACAGGAGCATCGAGCGACAGCAGATAAGGAAGGTGCTTGCTGATGAAGGTGTCGATTCCGTCATTATCCAGCCCAATGGAATTCAACATTCCGCTGGGGGTTTCCACGGTCCGCGGTGGAGGGTTTCCGATGCGCGGGGTCGGAGTGACCGTTTTGGGAATGATCCCGCCAATGCGGGAGAAATCGACGAAGGGGGACATCTCCTTCGCATAGCCGAACGTTCCGGAGGCCACCAGAATCGGGTTACGAAGAGAAAGCCGGTTCAGTTTGATTTGCAAGTTCACCATGTCGAATAAGTTAGCGAATTTGTCGCCGGATTTCAGATGACAATTCGCGGAAGTTTTTCATATCGGTGTCTGGTGATTGGTTCGGGTTGGTCAGTAGGAGTGATCCGATCAGCTGACGACGAGGCTCTGGAATAGCTGAAAGCAGCTCTGGCCATTAAAGTGGAGGCCAGCCACCGGTTCTAACGCTGCCGTTTCGGTGCAGTCCCATATGCATCACCATAAGTTCACAGGAAGAACTTCGAATGACCGATTCCGTTGCTCAATCCACTCGCTTCAGTCTGACCTGGGATCTGGATTCACTCTATCCACGTCCCGACACTCCGGAGTTCAGGAAGCTGCTGGAGGACTTCAAGGTCGAGCTGGGGGCGCTCGCGGATGAATCGGAAGGTCTTCCCGCTCCCACCCCCGAATCGGCAAAGACGTGGGGGGACTTTCTCGAGAAAGTCGAGAAGGTGTTTGCGTTCTCCTGTGATCTCGGGGCATTTCTCGGATGCCACACCGCAGCTGATGCGGAGAACAAGGTCTATGCCCAGGTAGAAGCGATGCTGGATGCCACGGGGCCTCAGCGAAATCAGGTCTTCACCAATCTGGAGCTTCTGCTTCGTGACATTTCTTCTGACCAGCTGGAGGAGTTCGCTGCTGCGGATCCTCGTTTGAAAACGCTGACCTTTTTCCTGAAGGACTCTCAGGCCAATGCCCAGTTGCGTCTCCCGAAAGATCTGGAGATGCTGGCTGCGGAGCTGGGCGTGGACGGCATCCATGCCTGGGGCCGACTCTACGATCGCATCTCCGGGGAGCTGCGTGTGGAGTTGATGGAGAAAGGGGAGGTCGTCCGGAAGTCAACCAGTCAGGTTCGGCTCGACCTGATGGACCGTTCAGTTCGCCAGAACAATTTTTTCGCACTCGAAAAAGCATGGGGGACAGTCGCGGACACCTGTGCCGATTGCCTGAACCACATCGCTGGAACGCGGTTGGCCCGATACAAGCGACTGGGGACCAAGGATCATCTGGATGCCCCCCTTCGTTACAACCGCATGCGTCGCGAAACCCTCGAAACAATGTGGTCCGTGATCTCGCAGCGGAAGCAGACATTGTTGAAGTATTTCGAACGCAAGGCCCAGCTTCTCGGAATTCCCCGCATGTCCTGGTACGACCAGCTGGCGCCAATCCCGGCTGCATCGATTTCTGGCGATTCCATCAGCTGGGACAAGGCTTGTGACACGATCATCGAAACCTTTTCCGAGTTCAGTGAAGACTTTGGTGATTTTGCTCGAATGGCGCTCGAAGATCGCTGGGTCGAAGCAGAGAACCGAAGCGGCAAGAGACAGGGAGGATTCTGCACCGGATTACCGGTCAAGCGTCAGTCCCGCATCTTCATGACCTTCAAGGAGAGTGCAGATGATATGTCGACTCTCGCCCATGAACTTGGCCACGCTTACCATTCCCACGTTTTGCGTTCGCAGCCCTATCTGCTTCAGGACTATCCGATGAACCTGGCAGAGACTGCGTCGACCTTTGCGGAGGCGGTCCTCGGCGGGAAGCGATTGAATGCTGCGAAAACCAATGCAGAGAAGCTCGGCATCCTCAACAACATGCTGTCCGATGCGACCGCGTTCCTGATGAATATTCACGCCCGGTTTATCTTCGAAAACCGGTTCTATGAAGAACGCCCGCAAGCGGAACTGACATCCGAGCGACTGACGGAAATCATGCTGGAAGCTCAGAAGGAGGCCTACTGCGATGCCTTCGCGGAATGGTCCAACACCTTCTGGGTCTCCAAGCTCCACTTCTACATCTCTGGGCTTCCGTTCTACAACTTCCCATATACGTTCGGATATCTC
>CALLWY010000164.1 GCA_938015865.1 uncultured Planctomicrobium sp. | reverse complement strand
TCAGATGATCAATGGCTTATGCATTGTGATTGTTGCAGGGCTGTTGACCTACTGTATTTACAATCGAACGCGAAATCTGGGAGCCTCGTTGTTGACGTTATTCGCCTTCTACTGGGGGGCGTATCAGCAACTTCTGGTCGTGCGGCCGCAGCTGGGGGGACTGGTCTGCTTCACCGCAGTCTTCATGATGGTCACCTCCAAACGATGGCGACGCTGGTATCTGGTCGCCATTCCTGTCGTCTTTGCTCTCTGGGCCAACTTGCACGGATCATTTTTTGTCGGTCTGTTAATGTTGGGTGCGATGACCGTTGGACAGGCCCTTGAAGTCTGGCGACGTTCCCGCAATCTCAAATTTGCTTTTCTGGATCCGACGTTTCGCAGCCTCCTGCTTTCGCTGGAACTGGCGGCGGTCGCTGCTCTGTTAAATCCCTACGGACTCGGAGCATACGCAGAAGTCTTTGCCGTCTCCGGAAATGCAAACCTGGAATCTCTTCTGGAATGGGAACCACTGACGCTGCGGATGAAACAGGGGCGAGCGGCCTTCTGCATCGCAGCAGCATTGGTCACGATGTATCGGTTCAGTCCGCGCCGGGTCACACTCAAGGAAGTGCTTCTCGTCGGGGGACTTGGAATCGGGATGCTCTGGCATTGCCGTATGATCAACTGGTGGGCACCGGTTGCCGCCTATTATCTCGGACTTCACGCAGCCGCCGTCTGGAAGCGGTATCGCGGAGTTCGAACCCGTCCGGAAAAATCAGGTGGACTCTGGACCGTTGTCACTGTCGGGATTGCATGGATCGCCTTCGCTTACACCCCGTTTGGGATCACGGTGACGAACGGGCAGCCGAAAGACCCTAAACTGGCTGAGCGTCGATTTCGCTCCAGTGTCTCTCCGCTAACCCCTATCGATATCACCGACTATCTGAATCGCCATCCGCCTCAAGGGCAGATCTTCAATACCTACGAATGGGGCGACTATCTGCAGTGGGCCGGCCCGGAGGGAATTCAGGTTTTTGTGAATTCCCACGCTCATCTCGTTCCGGTCGAGGTCTGGCAGGATTACCTGACCATCGCTGGAGTTGGCCCCGGATGGGAAGACAAGCTGAAGCGTTACGGCGTGAATGCCGTCGTCATTGACTCAATGAATCGACAAAACCTGATTCGCGCTCTTGAGCAGTCGCAGGACTGGGAAAAGAAGTATTCCGACGCCAAAGGGGCCGTCTTCTTCCGGAAGACTCCAATTCAGTAGCAATTGGCGATGCACTGTTTCTCAAGCAGATTCTTGATTGACCTCAGTCCACGCGATTCAGCGGACATGGCACTATGAAAAAAAGACCTTCCTGGAAACTGATTGCTGCGGTTCAGGGCGTCATGGTAGCAGGGTTCGGAACTGCGTACCTGATGGCAACGCCGGACACCCGTTCGCTGATTCATCATGAGCTTCCTCTGGTGAAGACCGAACTGTTTACGCCGGTCCCGGTTGACCGCAAGTTGCCGATCCAGATTTCGCGTCCCTATAACCGTCCAGATCTCGTCTCTGATGACGATCTTGCGGCCGTACTGAAGCAGATTCAGCCCATTTTTGATCGCAAGGAGATGAAAGCAAACTTCATCGAACATGCGATCCGGGTCTGGGGAGTGAATGCCACGTTCCAGAACCCAAAGGCGATTTCCGGACAGGAAATGCTGGAGTTCCTCACTGATGCAGGGAAGTTTACCGAATCGTGGGGACGCGGCGTTCGCCCATTTCTCCGTGAGCAACCTCGCGGGGTTCAGGTGCACTGGGGTCACGACACTGGAGCATCGTTCCATCACGATCACTTGCTGGCGAGTGTGACAGAAGCGAATGCCCCACTCGATACACCGGTTTATGGCCCCCCCCGCCGAAACGATACGCTTTATAACGTGCTACAGGAATCAATGCGGGACTTCCGACTCGATGAAAAAGAGACGGAATGGACAGCGATGGCCTTCGGACTCTGGATTCCTCCTCAGAAGGAATGGATCGGATCGGAAGGGCGACGTTACTCCTTTGACCTGCTGGTCGATCGGCTCCTGCGTGGCGACCGTCAAACGGGAGTCTGCGCGGGAACACATCGCGTCTACTCGCTGATGCTCCTGATCCGTCTCGACGATGAATATCACATTCTCTCCAAGGCGGCGCGCGACGCTGCTTACAAGTATCTGGAAGGGGTCCGGGATGCCATCATGGCTTCACAATTCGAAGATGGTCACTGGCCCAGCAACTGGCCAGACGGGAAGCACGCGGTCGACTCCCCGATCGACGAGCCTGAGTACCGTAAGGTGATCGCCACAGGCCACCATCTGGAGTGGATGTCGATTGCCCCCAAGGAACTTCTGGTCCCGGATGAACAGCTCAAGAAAGCCATCGACTGGATCGTGGCGAATACAAAGTCGAAGTCCCGTTCAGAGATCAATGCTGCCTATACATTCTACAGTCATGTTGGAGCAGCCCTGAGCAACTGGCGCCAGGTCCATCCTGCCGAGTTCTGGAAGAATTGGGAAGCAGAGCATCCCTTCGACCCGAACACGGAGCTAGAGGAACCATCCTCAAATACACCTGATAATGCGCCACCAGTTGAGGAGACAGACTCCCCCTCAATCTCCGAGACGGAGAAGTCTCCGCAGTGAACAGGAATCGGTGACCAGTTAAATGACATCAGCCGCATCCATACAGATGCGGCTGATGTCATTTTGTGAATCGAGATCGAATCCTGACCGGACCGCTCGTTATGGATTGAGCGGAATCACACGAATGGCCTGATCCAGAAAGACCGGATCAGAGTAATCGTCCGCCTCCACCATCAACGTCACCTTTGTGGCATTCTGAGTCGGCTGCTTCGCAAGAATAGCAAGATGGAAGGTCTCTTCTGCTCCCGGAGCGAGGACGGCAATAGGACTGAAGGCCACCTTGCGGCCGCTCACTTCGTGGCTGACAGGGCCACGAGCAGAGATGAATTCGAACTCTTCCGGAAGAACAAATTGGGCACGTACGTTCCTGCTTTCATCGCTTCCGGTATTCTTCAGCGTCATCTGAAGCGTGACTCGTTCATTCACCAGAACCGTTCGCTGCCCAATCCGGAAATCAGGCGTCAGCTCAGAGAATCCCTTCACATTCAAGACGGTATCCAGGGCCGCCTGATTTCCAGCACGATCGACAGCCACGATACGCCCGGTCAGGCGTCCAACCTGACTGGCGGTGTAGAGAACGGTCAGTTCTCGAGCATCCCCGGGCCCGAGTTCCTCAAGTTTCCAGGTAATCGTCCGGGATTGCGGATCCCATCGTCCCCCGCCCGGGATTGCAGCTAACTCAACTCCAGCAGGCAGCTTCTCCTGAACGGTGATATCCCGGAGAACTTCTCCAGACGTATTTGTCACGCGAAGAAGCACATTGGTTGGGCGCCCAATAAATCGGTTGTCCGGTCCCGTTCGACTGATCTCGAGACGTGATTTGATCACATTGACGTCAATCTTCGACTCGTCATGAGTTTTTCCATCATTGGAAGCCTGGGTCTGAATGGTATAAGTTCCGGGCTTCTCTGCATGGACAACCAGATCGACGATCTTTTCAGACCCCGGGTTCAGTGTCCCACTGTCGTACTCCAGATCATTTCCACCCGGATGGGTCAGACCTTGTGGCAGAATGGTCCTGAGGAAGACCGATTTCGCCACTCCCTGTCCATTATTTTTCAGGATGAACTGCAGATTCACTGGCTCGCCGAGAGTCACCTCCGAGGGCCCTTTCATTTCCACAGAAAGTTGCGGCGCATTGACCTTGATGCTCGCAGCAACCGCAGAGGCAAACGAAACCGTGGCAACACTTCCAATCTTCCCGGCTTCGATCGGCGTCACTTTCAGCTGGATCTTCCGTTCGCCTCCCGGTTCAATGGTCCCCAGTTGCCAACTGAGTTTTCCATCGTTGAGATAGGCCTGTGGGATTGTCCCTTCCAGTCGAGCGCCGCGCGGGATGCGGTCCTCCACGACGACATCACGAGCTTCACTCCCGCCAACATTGCGAATGACAATCGCGTAAATGACCGGCTCACCCACTTCAGCCACCGGGGGAGCGATCTTTTCAATCTTCAGTTCGGGAGTCTGTGCCCCTTGAGGTGCTGCAGTCTCATTAAATTCAGTCGTCCCGATGAGCGGACTCGAGGGCGTCATCGGTACAGACGAAGAGCTTCCTGATGGGGGCGAAACTGGATTCGCCTGTGGTGCTTCCGGCAAAACCGCAGGAGACGGTCCCGCTTCAAACTCCGACGGCGCTGGCGGCATGCTCGGCAAGGACGACGGGGGGACCGTCGGTGCAGGAGCTGCTGGCGTCGCTGGGGGAGGAATCAACTCGTTATCAGCAAACGGCAGGACTTCGTCGACCGCAGATGGAGACGTGGCTGCAGGCATTGCGGCCGGAGGAGAATCCGGCGATCCCGATGCAGAGGGGATCAGATCCGGCAGGACTTCTCCAGTCGGTGGCAGCGGTGGAGTCGAAGCAGGTGCCTCTCCCGCGACGGGCAGAATCTCTCGAGAGTCCGATGTCATCCCGGAACCGGAATTCATCAGACTTCGTTGAGGGGTCCCTCCAGCGGGGATAATCTCCGGCAAGGAATCCGCCCCACCATCAGTTGAGTGATCAACTGGCAGAGACTTTAAGGTTGGCTCGGGCTCCCGCGCAGGCACGACCTCACTGGACTTCTCAATAGAAGATTTTTCTGGCGATGGGAGCAATGGAAGAACTTCCGGGGCCATGACCGACGGGCGTTGATCCCGTTGTGGAGCAGGCTCTGCACCAAAGGGGTCTTCCGATGGCATTTCTCGCGTCATTTCCCGAGGCAATGGACGAGCGGGAACAGCCGGAAATTCGGCAGGCATCATTGGTGCTGCCTGCGCTGGTGGAAGTTCACGAGGCGGCGCACTCAAGGCGCTGTCGCTCACGCGTTGAATGGAATTATCGACGGACTCTTTCCCATCCGCGGTCACAACCATATTCGGGGAGGATCTCTCGGTGTCGAATGGATCTTCCGCTTCCAACTGCATCGGAGCAGCCATGGCTGCTTGTTCTGCCTGTTCCGGCAGTTTAGTAGGCTCCGCTGGAAGCAAAACTGGTCCCGGATGCGACGGCGGAAGTTTGGTCAGTCCCGGCATCTCCCCAGGTGAGGCCTTTTCCGCGAGGGTCGGCTCAGGAAGCGTTTTCAACTCGGCAGCTTCGTCGACCGGAGAACTCAATGGGCCAAAACGTTGCTTCATTTCCGCAACATCAGACTTCGGCAGATCCTCTTTAATTCCCTTGTCATTTGGCAGGGAAGAAGGAATCGGAAGAAGTTCCGGGACAGATTTTTCGTCTGCCTTTTCTTCTGCAGCAGGCTGCCCGGCCATCTCCATTCTGGCAGCCAATGGAGCATCGTCTGCTTCTGGCTTTTCAACCTGCTGATCAGGAAGTTCGACAAACGCCGATCCGCCAAACGGATCGCTTGGCATCGATGCCGCCCCGGCATCGGTCGCAGCCAATGTCGGGACAGGCTCGTTTTCTGTTTGGGCTGGAGCCTTCCCAAATTGAGGGAACTCCGAATCGTCGAGTTCCTTGTCTTTTCGGGAAACGGCAGGGGTCGGCGTCGGCTCAGGAGTCGCTGCAAGCGGATCAAACGCTCCCAGTTCCGCAATCGACTTCGGACGTTCTGCATCCTGAGCGAGCGGGCTTTTCGCCGGTGTGGGGACTGGCTCCAGATCAGAAATGGCCAGTTTCAGCGGGTTTTCCCAGTCAACAACTTCCGTCTGCTCAGATGAAGTTGGCTTCGCTACAGATTCGGAAGTCCCCGAAGAGGAATCTTCAAACTGGACGAATTCCTGGGGATTGATTCCCTGATGAGCCACAGTCTTCAATCCGTCGTGGGCCTGCCACACAACGAAGCAACTGCTCCCGATCACACTCCCCAGAACCAAAAATTTGACAAAAAGGTTCTGCATCAGGGGATTCCTTTCCCAGACCATTGGCCGAATCCGCAGCCGGTCTGCAATCCAATCATCACGTCCATTGTCCGCTGACGAGCCTCTATTTTCCGCATTCAACACGGAGAATTTGCAGTATTTGGCCCTTCCGCAAACTCGAGAACTGAACACCCACATCGGCAATAATGGCCGGTGTGACACCTCTTCATAGCAAAATTTGCAAGGTTTCGTAAAGGCAGAATTGGAACTGCAAAATTTGCCGATTTTATGATTCCAATTCTGCAACAACCTGTTTGAATGCACGAAATGGGAACAATAGACTACCTGAATCATCTTTGAGGATGGAGCCAATCGACCGTCCAGGCAATGCAGGCAGGTTGTAAGGATTGACGAAACCGTGCCGATGCCAGCCGCATCAGCGGTCGATACACACTGAAGTGCTTTCGGCGATGAACCTCTCATTCGCGAACAAGCATGCAAACGGAGTCACTATGCGCACGTATCAAACCTTCCTTTGGACAGTCTTTGGGAGCTGTCTTTCGATCTGGGCCGCCTCAGTTTCCTGGGGATTTGACAATCAGGCCCCCTCTCCCGGGCTGAACGGAGTCTGGCCAACGACTGCGCCTCAGGGGCTCACAGAAGACGATTTCAAGGCCCTTCACGATTCCATTGACGATTCCTGGAAACCTTGGACCGAAGAAACGGGTCGATTCGTCAAGGAGTGGTATGAAAACACATACCCAACCGTTGAAGAACAGCGGGCCGCCCTCCAGCGAGTGCAGGTGAAAGTCGGCACTCTCGAGAAGGCTCTGGCAGATTCCCGCTACCGTTCCATTCATCCCCAATTGCAGTCGCTCTACAGCAAACTGGCTCCTCAGGTGAGCCTGGCAGACGCGATGCTCACCACATTGACAATGGAACCGGCTGCCGCACGTACCGAGCGGCTCTCCCCGGCGGTCAATAAAATCCACGATGCGACTGCACTCCTCCGCTCTGATCTGAAGACGTATCGGAACGGGGGTGACTGGGTACGCTGGGCTCGTCTGAACGAGCTCGACGCAGTTCAACCCACGGACGAGTCTCCCGCTGTCATTGTCGAGGTCTCCGATAAACTGGCCCAGCGGGAAACCCTTGCTCCGGAAGTCCGCGATTTCATCAGCCGTGAACCATTTCTGGCTCTGGAAGATGCGCTTCGGGCCGCTCGAGATGCCTGGCAGGCTCAGACCGTAGCTCCTCCGGCTGACCTGAAGGGACTCTATGTTGACCTTCTGGATGCCATTGCCACCTACAAATCAGAGCCGAGTACTGCACACGAAGCACGTATTCGGACCACGCTGGATGAGATCCGTTCGAAGTCGCCGGATGGGGGAGTCGCCGTGGCCAATGCCGTCGGGAAAGCCTATCTGAACTACAACCTCCGCGTGACGGCATCAGAAGGGTTCGTCAATCGATTCTTTCAGGAGACGCGCCGGGAACAACGGCCCATTCAAGACCGTGTCTTCGAGGCATCTGTCTATGGCTACCAGATTTCGGATGTCACGACCCGGATTGACCTGGTCCCAAGCGTGCAGAACGCCCGTTTCAATCTTCAGCTGACGGGATCGATCTTCTCAAACACAAATGGAGTCACCAGTCAGGCCACTGTCCACACCATCGGTCGTCACAGCTTCAACGCCAGCAAGCCTGTGGTGTTCGATGGACAACAGTTTTACATCGAAGGAAGCCGGATTTCTGCATATGCCAACAACCAGACGGTTGGGGCACGCACGAAATTCAGCCACGTTCCCCTGTTCGGACGCATGGCTGATCGCATTGCTGTTCGCAGGGCCAATGAACTCCGCCCGCAGACCAATGCACTGGCCGTCCAGAAGATTCGCAATCAGGTGAGCGCTGAACTGGAACGGGAAGCCGCCGAGCAGTTTGCCAATGCGAGCAAGCAGCTCCAGACCAAGACCTATGGCCCGCTCCGTAAGTACAACCTTTATCCCGATGTGATGGCCCTGAGCACAACCGACTCGGAACTGCGTTTCTGGGGCCGTTTGATGGGGGAAAAGGAGATTGGGGGATCGGTGGCGATTCCCGTTGCCAATGTCCCTTCCAATGGGCTTGTGGCCCAGATTCACGAGAGCTTGCTCTCTCATGCGTTTGACCGTCTTGGCCTCAACGGACAGACCATGACAGAAGATCAGGTTCGCGAACTGCTCGAGAGCCGGCTGAGCGAAATCCTCGACCGGAAAGTCGAAATTCCAAAGCCTGCCGGTCAGCCCGATGCAGAAGAACAGTCAGCAAACGTCCTGGTCTTTGCAGAGGAAGATCCCGTTCGATTCACAATCGAAAATGGCATTGTCACCCTGTTTATCCGTGCTGGATTGAAGCGGGAGAACGGAGAAGACATTCCAACTCAAATCATCTCCGTTCCGTTCCAGCCGACTCTGCAGGGGGACAAGATTGTCCTGACACGTGGCAATGTCGGCGTGAAGCCGGTTGTCCGTCCCCCGAGTGTGGCTGCCCAGGTCGCCCGGGCTCAGGTGATGCGACAGAAGATTCAGAGTGCCCTTCCGGAGCAGTCCATCGACCGAACCATGGAAGTCCGGACTCAGAACAACAAGATCGTGAAGCTGACCATTTCAGACCTGACCGCAGAAGGGGGCTGGCTGGTGCTGGTGATCAAGTAATCGCACCCGTCAGGTCACCGTCCCTGACTCAATCCCTGCCGGCAGAGACACCCCAGTCTCTGTCGGCAATTTTTATGTCGGATGAGGCCGCAGGTTCAGCCTGTCAGTGCGACGTTCTCAGAAGCCGTTTGAACTTCGCAAACGGTTGTGCATTGGCAACATCTTTTTTGGTCAGACCTGCCCGACGGGCCTGAGCGACACCATAAACCATCAGGTCCAGCCCTCCTTGTGAGTGGGCATCAGTGCTGATGACGATGGGAATCCCCATATCGCGTGCTGCGGCAGCATGAACGTCGTTCAGATCGAGTCGATGCGGATCGGCATTGATTTCCATCATCACGCCATGATCGGCAGCCGCTTTGAACAGATCTCCCCATGCAATGTCGGCCCCCGCCCGACGGCTCACGAGACGGCCACTCGGGTGACCAATCACACAGACATAGGGATTTCGAATGGCATTGAGCAGTCGCTTCATGATCTGCTCGCCCGGCTGCTTCAATCCGTAATGCAGAACGGCAATCACCCAGTCTGCTTCCGCAAGAACATCATCCGGAAGGTCCATCCGGGCATCTTCGAGGATATCGCACTCGATCCCACAGAGAACCTCGATATCAGTGTACTCTTCCCGGATTTTGCGGATCTCCGCCCAATGTGCCCGCAATCGGACCGGGTCCAAACCCCGGGCCATACTCACCCGCTGGGAGTGATCCGTAATGGCGATATAGTCCAGACCCCGTTCTCTGGCTGCTTCGATCATTTCCCGAATGGACGCGGTCCCGTCCGTCGCAGTGGTATGCATGTGAAGATCGCCACGCATCTCCTCCAGAGTAATCAGCTTCGGAATCTCTCCCCGTTCGGACTGTTCAATCTCTCCGCGGTTCTCGCGCAATTCGGGAGGAATCCAGGTGAGCCCGAGCGCCTGATAGATCTCCTCTTCGGTTTTCCCGGCGATGGACTCTTCTCCGCGAAACAACCCGTATTCATTCAGGCGATAGCCTTGCTCGACCGCCCGTTTGCGCACCTCAACGTTATGTTCCTTGGAACCAGTGAAATACAGAAGGGCCGCTCCAAATGACTCTTCCGGAACCACGCGCAGGTCGAGTTCAATCCCATCGACAAGTCGAACCCGCTGCTTGGTGGGACCACGGGACAGAACACTGGCAACCAGTGGATGCTTTGCCAATCGGTCCATGACAGGGACGGCGTCTTCCGCACTCACCAGAATGTCGAGATCGCCGCACGTCTCCTTCCACCGACGCGCACTTCCGGCCTCGCTGCACTGCTTCACTCCGGGGACCTTCCGCAAGTCGTCCACAATCTGTTGTGCGAATTGCCGGGCGGTTGAAATCAGGACCCGCTGTCCGACGGATTCCCGTTCTGAAATTGCAGCGAGGATCGCCTGCTCTGACTTCTTGCCAAACCCTTTGACCTGAGCAATCTGTCCTGCCTCAGCAGCCGCCTGAAGCTCTGCCAGCGAAGTGATTTTCAGCTCACGATAAAGCAAGGAGGCCTTCTTCGCTCCGAGGCCGGGAAGTTTCATCATCTCCAATAAGCCGGAGGGGAACTCCTGACGGAGTTCCAGAAGAAGCGGAAAGCTCCCTGTCTTGATCAGCTGGATGATTTTCGTCGAGATGTCTGCCCCAATCCCCGGGAGACTTCGCAACGATTCCGGGTCGTCCAACGCGAGTTGCGCCACGGATTCCGATTGATCCGCGATGGTATGAGCCGCATTTCGGTAGGCGCGAATGCGAAAGGAATTCGCCCCCTGAAGCTCCAGTAACTGAGCGGTTTCTTCAAGCGCTTCTGCGATCTCTGCATTGATCATGGAGATGAACTCCTGCTTCCATCAGAAGGCGAAAAGCAACACGCCCGGAACAGTTCGTCCGGGCGTGGAATAGTTTTTGTCCCTCGCGGTGGCCGAAAAGAGTCCCCGCCTCATTTCTCATCAGGGTTTCAGATTCAACTGGCTCTTGTCGACCGGTTTGAATCGCTTGGAATAGTTCCCAGTCGAATCCCTGTTGGTCCCCAGCTCCGCTGACGTTGAGGTGCTTCGGGCTCCATGTTTCAGATTGAATTTCTGATCAGAGTTTGAGCGGTACAGACGCTGCTGCTGTTCATATCCAATATAGTTCAGGAAGTCGTGGAAGTTGACAATCTTGATCCCCTTCCGAAGTGCCTCCTTCGTCAGAGAGTCATATTCATCCAGAACCTTGCGAACTTCTTCCTGCTTCTGATCGTCGAATCCGGAGAAGTTGGTCGGATCTTCCAACTGCCCCACGACCAGGAACTTGGACTTCACAGAGAGGACGGCATTTTCCGGAATCCGGTTTCCGGCGTCGTCAATTTCAAGCTCGACCGCAGCATTGGCATTCGCCAGCGTATGGTGAAGCAGCTCCCGGTCACTCTTCCCGTCACCATCCATATCCAGCACGCCAACAAAGCTGAAATATTCCTTCGCATTCTTCGACCAGATCGGTGAATAAATTGGATCCCCGGTCTGGATGGGCCGGCCGATGTCATCCTTGAGGATTCGGGCTTCCGAGAGATGCGGGCCGCGCACTTTTGTCACTTCAATTTTGGCCTTGATGTCTTCGTTGCCCCGACCAAATCCCTCGTGACTCTTGGTGTAGACTGAGAAGGTGACCTGGCTGCGAACACCGTCATCGGACCCGATGTTGATCCAGACAGTGCGGGTCGTGTTATCCACCCGAACAATTTCTCCATCAGCTTTGTCGAAGCTCTGATCTTCCAGTTCGTTCAAGCTCTGTCGAAGAAATGCGACGCGGTTTTCGAGATCGTGAATCTCTGCGTCCTTGGTTTTCCGAACGAGATCGAGTTCATCCTTGAGAGATTCCTTTTCTCGCTGTTCCCGGCGATAGTCTTCCCGCAACTTCGCAATTTCTGCATCCTTCCCGGCAATAACTTCGTTTCGAGTCGCTACGAGTTCAGCCAGTTGGGATTCAGACTTCTGCTGTGAATTGGCCAGTTCCTTGACACGGTTGTTGTGGGAAGCGATTTCCTGAGCCAACTCCGCCTGAACGGCAACCAGTTGGGCTTCGCGTTCCTGAACGTTCTGCAGGGCCGCATTCAGTGCCGCTCGGAGGCTTTGAAGGGTTGCAGCAACGGTCGCATTGGCAGGATTGGGCTGAACCTGCTCTTTCCCGTAGAGCGCCAGGTCCCGGTTCAACGATCCAATCACCGTATTCGGTGTTTCGTCCGTTTCGGAGCCGATCTGCTCAAAGTCAACGTAGCCGAGCTTCTTCTTCAACAAGGTGATTTCGTCCGCGAAGCGACGGGCACTCTCTTCAGCAGTTTTCGAAGAAGCCAATGCGGCTGCTTCCTTGGCTTTGGCTGTCTGAACCTCTTTGGTCGTCAGGTAGCAGACCAGCGCCAGGATCAGCGTGGACATAACGAAGATAGCCAACGAGAAATGGACGGCGGTCGGCTTGGATGTGGCTGCCATCGGGCTCCCCTTTTGGGCGCCAATTTGGCGCCTGAATGGATTGGATCTCTATTGAATTCGCGTCCGCCGTCCCTGTCGTGGCGCGCTGGATTTCATTTCGACAACTGGAGGCCAGTTGTCCAGAGAGAATGTTGTCTCGTCTCAGCCGACGAACGACAACCTGATCTTCTCTCATTCTCGAATGGAGAGGACTCAAACTTCAACACAGTTTGCCGATGCGGTATATCCGCCCCATTCCGAAAATTGGACGATCCCCGACACCAGACAACAATGACTCTGTCTCTGGTTTGAATCCCTTCAAGTCTACGTGACGATGGACCATCGTCAAGATGCACTTTCTGTCATCTTCTGACAGAATCTCAGGTTGCGACAATTCGAAAGTCATGATTCCAACATGCTGTCCGCATGAAAAATGGTCGGTTTTCCCGTTCGATCCCGGACAGTATGAGCGATGCAATCCCGGTAAACACTGCAATTGTGACAATCGAATTTTCTCTGAATCCGCAATGTTTCGGGCTGCCCCTCGCAACAATCCCCACAATCCGCACGACCAGAAGCCTCTCAACCGCGATTGACCCGTGGACCGATCACCGCGGCGTCATCCGCCGCTGACGGGGGGAAACACCGCAACCACCGCGTGGTCCGGGACTGGATCTGAGTCGCGGACATATTGTTCGTTGACCGCAATCAGCAGGTGCGGCAACAGAGGGACTAATGAGGGAACTGTTTCACCGAGTCGCTCTCGCAGCTCACCAATGGTGCAGCCTTCGGGAAGCTCGCAGGCGACGTGAGTCCCCCCTGCGAGTTCTTCAGCAAGGGCGAACAATCGGACCTGAACTCTCATCGTCGTCCTGTCTTCCGTGTCTGTCGTTGCGGAAACAACTTGTTCAACTCCGGCATCAATCCGTAGGCCATCGCCAGCACCTTGAGAGGGTGAAGCGTCGGAACAGGAGAAGCATGCTCCATCTGCATCCGACAGCTGCTGCACTCTGTGATTCCGGACTTGAACTCCGTCGATTGCATCGCCTCGATCAGCCCCGCCCCCATTCGAAGGGATGTTTCAAGGTTACGGGCTGACATTCCAAAGGTCCCTGCCATTCCAGAGCAACCCTTGTGAATCATTTGGACCTGAAGTCCGGGGATATCTTGCAGGATCTCCGCCAGCGGACGGTTTTCCGACAGATATCGGATGTGGCAGGGGGTATGGTATGCAAACACCCCCTCCATTGGTGTGAAATCTCTCTTGAGTCGACCCTCATTCTTTAACTTCAAAAGATACTCACCCGCTTCGATCGTGTGTTCCGCTACAAGTTCGACATCGGGATGATCGATAAGTCGCGGGTATTCATATTTGAGGCAGACTGCCGCCGCCGGTTCCGTGCAGATGATCGGCTTCCCTTCCCGGGCGAAATCCGCAAGAACGTTGACGTTTCGCTCTGCCAGTTCTCTCGCTGCATCCAGGTCACCGACCGAAACCAGTGCCATTCCCGAAGCAACCTGCAAACGAGGGACTGCCACAGTCAGACCATGGTGCTGCATGATCCGAAGAAACGCCCGTCCCAATTCGTGATCGTGATAGTTGACGAACGAATCGACGAAGTAAATCGCATCGGCCCGTTCTGCCAATGAGGGGGAATCGGAAACGGTTTTCAAAAATTCCCCATGGGCGAATCGCGGAATCCGACGCTGCCGTGAAATCCCGAACAATTTTTCGATGAGCCACCGGACATGCGGCTGCCGGAGAATCCCGTTTGCGACCCGTGGGAAACGGCAGGCGAGTTTCCCGAATGAATGGGCGCGGGAGAGAAGGTAATCGTGGTACGACAGGCCATTTGCCGCGACGCACTGGGCTTTGGCTTCAATGGCCAGAGCGGGAATATCGACCGTCGACGGACATTCCAGATGACATTGCTTGCAGTTGAAACAGGTCTCCGCCAAGGTTCGCGCTTCATCGGTCGAAAAGGTCTTGGGATCAATTGATCCCGTGACGATGGACCGCATCAGATTCGCTTTTCCGCGTGGACTGGCGTCTTCCAGTTGATCGATGTGAAAAAACGGACACATGCGGAGTTGCTGGCTCTGCACACGGCAATCGCCACAGCCATTACACCGCATCGTGGTCTCAGCAAATTCTCCAGCCCCCCACCTGAGCTGTAAGGGAACCAGGGAATTGCTTTCTTCCTCGGTCGGAGGGAGGCGGAAGTCCCGGACCGTGAGATGGGGGTCATTGCTGATGACCTTATCCGGGTTCAGAAGATTCGCAGGATCAAAAAATTCCTTGACCTGCTGGAACACCCGAAAGAGGGGTCCATACTGGGTGCGGACGAATGCCGTTCGCGCCAGACCGTTTCCATGTTCCCCGCTGATCGTCCCGCCGCAATTCAGCGCCACTTCATAGATCTCGCGAGCCAGGGATTCAATCTGGTTCGCATTGGCTGTTGCCGGGATACTCATGAAGGGACGAAAATGCACCTGTCCCGAAGCCGCGTGGGCATACAGAGACGCGGTAATCCAGTGCTTCTGAAAGACTCGTTGGGCACGAAGGAGAAAATCTCTCAATGCCGGAGGAGGAACGGCGATATCCTCGATCAATGGAATTGGCCGAGTTTCTCCTCGCAGCTGGTTCAATAGCGGCACCACTCGATGTGGTAAGGACCAGAGGAAATCGACCTCCTCAGAGGTATTCGCCTCCATCGCAACATGTGCGGAGGGATCGACGCCACGAATCGTCCGCAGTGAAATCTCGAGCCGGCTGGCCAACGGATGTGTGCCGTAGTCAGCAAACTCGACCAGAATCGCCGCTTCGGCATTGGCAGGGATCAGGGAGGCAAACTTTGGACTGGAATCCCGAGCCAGCGATAGAATTCGACGGTCCAGCAGATCACACGCACTGGGGTCCTGCTGGCAGACCAGCTGTACCGCCTCCAGCGCCCGCTCCAGATCCAGAAAGAGCACCAGCGCCGCCACACGTTGTGCGGGAATGGGGAGCGTCTGAAGCGTCGCAGCGGTAAACAGCCCCAGCGTCCCTTCCGATCCGACCAGCAGTCTCGGGAAATGCAATTGATCCTGCGTCAGAACGGTCCTCAGGTAATACCCGGAAGCATTCCGCAGCATCGGCGGCTGCTTCTCTTCGATCAATTCACGGTTGACCGCCAGCAACTTCCCCAGATGACCGAGCAAGGTACTGATACGGGGTGATTCCTCATTCACATCGGCCAGCGACTGAACGCCCGCTTCAAACAGGGTCCCGTCGGCCAGTACTGTTTCGATGCTTTTGACATGATCTCGAACGGATCCCACCTGAACGGCATGTGAGCCGGCAGCATCGACCGCCAGCATCCCGCCGACGGTTGTGACGGCTGAACTGGCGGGGTCCGGAGCGAAGTAACGGCCTGTCGGTTTCAAAACACGGTTGAGCTGGTCGCGAACCACACCCGCCTGAACCCGTACCGTGGTGTCATCAATCTGCTCAATCGCCGTCATATGACGAGAGAAATCGACGATCAACCCGCTCCCGATCGCCCCTCCCGCAACTCCCGACCCTGCCCCTCGTGGAATCAGAACAAGATTGTTGTCGTGGGCATAACGGGCCAGTGTGACAACGTCATCACGGCTTCGTGGAAACGCCACCCCCAGTGGCCTGACCTGATAGATGCTCGCATCCGTCGAGTAAATCTCGCGCGCAACCTGATCAAAGCGAAGCTCTCCGGTGAAGAGTCCCGCCAAATCTTCGGCGATCCTTTGCTGATGATCATCCAAGGGTGTTCACTTCAAGTCGGAAGAAGGGCGTTCTGGATGGGCAAGTGGGCTGGCGGGAGCCGGGGGCCTGACTTTCCGTTCCCGGATTCTCTCCTGTCGATAACGCTCTGCAAGTTCGTGATTAAATGTGGCGTGTCCGCTCACATCGGTCTGATGATGTTTTGTCTGACATCGGTAACAGACCAGCACATCAGGCATGATGATGTACAACAGCATGTCCGCGAGGGCAAATGCCATCAGGATTCCCAGTGCGAGAACCGGACGATGATATGCCCACGCAATGCTGCTGCTGATCGCCCCGGCAGCGACACACAACAGTCCCGCCCATTGCGGGAAGTTCTTTTGTCGCCAGAGATCGCTGTTCCCACAACGCAGGCACTTCCGCGGTCCCGACGTCCCGATCTGGTCAGAGGAAACGGGCTTCGTCCATCCACACGCTTCACATGTCAGCTGGCAATCTCCAGACAATTCCCCGGTCACTGTCCGATGTTCACAACCAGGGCAGGTGAATGTCAGATACATGGGTGGACCGAAATGGACGTCTGGAATCGATGGCTGGACTGAAATTCCCGGAAAGGAACCCCACTCGCCTCGGTAACTGGAAACTCCAATCTATCATACCCCCGCGGAGTTTGCTTGCGTGGGATTGATCTGCATCGGATCAAGGAGTGCGGCAGCTGCCTCTCCCATGAAGACCAGAATGGTCGCAGCGTACAGGACCCCTGTCGCCGATTGTGTGTTCCGATACCGGAGCGTCCCCAATGTCACCGGGACCAATACCGCAGGCCCGATCAGTCCGGCCCAGCGGAGAATGTACAAAAACCCTGACTCAGGCCCCCCTGTTCCGATCAGCAGCCACGCAACAATCCGGACGACAACCGCCCCACCAAAAATCCGGACGTAACTAACCAACGGGGTTAATGACATTCCGGTGGCGGTCAGATACCAGTGTCCCAGCAACATCGTTGCTGTCACCGAGCCGATCAATCCCGCTGACGTCAGCGAGTCCGCCACTCGAGCCGCAGGGGATTCTCCCGGTCGGGCCAATGTGACAGCACTCATCGCGACTCCAGCTGTGGAAATGACCAGGACCAGCAGAGCAAAGAAAAAACCTCCCTGCCGCCTTTCCAGCGTCCAGGCAATCGACCCCAGAAATGATGCAAAAGCCAGCCCGATTCCCACTGCAAACAGCCCCATCGGGACGTACTTACCTGTCCCAACTTCAGGATGGGGAACCTGCCAGGCGGTGACCGCCAGAAGCGCACTCATTCCCAGTGTCAGCAGCATCTGAATTCGGAAAAATCCGGAAGTGATCTCACGACGCGGTGCCACGCACCACGTCGCAGACAGACCGCAGATCAGACGCAATGCAAACAGTGGAATCATCGTTTGCCTGTGATGAGCGACATGGCTTCGGCACGGCTGGAAACATTCTGCTTGAACAATCCACGGACTGCACTGGTGATGGTCACCGCTCCGGGCTTGCGTATTCCGCGAATGGTCATGCAGGAGTGCTCCGCTTCGATCACGACGATCACCCCTTTAGGATCAAGTTCCTCCACAAGAAGATCCGCCACCTGAGCTGTCATTCGCTCCTGCACCTGCGGACGATGCGAGATTTCCTCGACAATCCGGGCCAGTTTGCTGATACCCACCACGCTCCCTTTGGGGATGTACCCGACATGTGCGGTTCCGATAAACGGAAGCAGATGGTGCTCGCACATGCTGTTGAAGCTGATGTCCCGGATCAGGACCAGTTCATCATATGTCTCTTCAAATGTCTTTTTGAGGTGACGGGCCGGATCGCTGTGAAGCCCCCCGAAGAGTTCGGCATACATCCGCGCCACACGGGCGGGCGTCTCCCGGATTCCATCCCGGTCCGGATCTTCTCCAATGGCTGCCAGAATCTCCCGGACAGCCCGCTCGATGCGAGGTTGATCGACTTGCGGACGTTCCTGCTCGCGTTCCTGATCTGCCACTCTACGCTCCCCAACTTCTTCAAAAATCGATATTTCCGGGACAAGTCAGGATTGTAGACAGGTGCTTCATCCGGGTCCAACTGCTCACCTGCTCCGCCCGGGGATCTTTCGTGGCCAAATTCCTACAAAATCAGACTTGGCATCCCCGAACAAAGTGGATAGGATTTTTCCGCACTGATTGCCTGATAGTGTAACGGTAGCACGAAAGATTCTGATTCTTTTAGTCTAGGTTCGAATCCTAGTCGGGCAACTTTCTAACTCTTTTCTGTGACGTCTCTTACGTCTACCTGCCCGCGGCAGTGCAGCACGCTATCTACCACAATACTCCCCGTGATTGTGAAAGGTGCTGCAGATCGCCCGGCGAACGATTCCAAGTCGTCCCATCGTTCCGATTCAGCATGATTCTTCAGGACGCGGGTGACTGCTGTCTGATCGCTTCCGGACAGTTCGCGTCAAAAGAAATCGATGGCGACAAACGCAACAAAACGGCGCCCCGCGTGATGGCAATCTCCCAGCTGGTGCCCCGGATTTGCCGAGGAAAATCGTCGCGAGTTCTCTTTCCTACCAGCCCTTTGATGCCAATAGGGCTTTGCACCTTGGTCCCGTCAGACAGCTATTGAAAACGACTCCACCGAAGCGTGATTCCTGTCACAACGAATTCACTGGCAATTTTCAATCAGTTTGAGGCGCTGCCGGCACTTTTCCATAACATGTTTCTCGACAATTCGTTGCGAGTTCCAGACGCTGAAGCGGAAAGAATCTGACGAATTTTTCAAGAAGTTTCTGCGTCAAATTGGCGGCCTCTAATTCATGATATGTGGACTTATTGATTTCGGCATCTGTCAGCCACGAAACCAACAAGTGAAATCATGCCACCACCCGTCCGTCCGCAAAGTTTTCCGCAGGAAGAGGTGGATCCCCCTCGAGACTCCAAGTTCTTGCGGGACTTGGCAGGTGTGTACCGGGAACTGTATTACGCAGTCCTGTCGATTGTGGGAAACCGGACGGATGCTGATGACATCATGCAGGAAGTCTGCATCGTCCTTTGGCAGCGGTTTGAGGAGTTCGAACCGGGAACGAATTTCCGGAAATGGGCCACCGCTTTCGCGTTCAATATTGCCAAGGCCAATGCCCGGCAAATCCGCAGGAGGCGTGGCGTTGGGCTGAGCGACGAGGCCCTCGCCAAACTCTCTCGATTGCAGGCAGCCAACTCAGAGCTATTCGATCTACGCCGGGAAAATCTTCAGAAGTGCCTGAAGAAGCTCAGTCCTCGTGACTACCGGTTTCTACTGGAGTGTTACGGGCGAGAGACGACGCTGGCCGAGCTTGCCAGTCGTAAAGCGGTTCCCGTCAGGACAATCTACTCGCGATTAATGAGGCTGCGAAAGCGACTCATCGATTGCGTTCAGCGAAGCTTGAAATAGGACCTGTCATCCTGCTCGCGTGCGGGCAGGACAACGTTGAATGAACCACGCTCGCCCCTGTCTCAGGGGAGTGTCGTGGTCACTTGTCGCTCAAACACAGTGTTTTTTGCCTTCGAAACGTCCCACGTTCGTGAGATGCGCTCTCACTTGGCTGGCAACTGATCGTTAACCGTCAAGTCGCATATCGAACTCGCAGGAATCTGAGGAAATGCCCCCCTGGCCCACTCCTGAAGAGGAAATTCGGTCTCTGGCCGAGGCAATGTTCGATGGCACGATCGACGCCAACGGAATGCACCGCCTGGACAGACTGATTGTCAACAGCCCTGCTTGTCGGCAGATGTACCTGGAATTGATCAATCTGCATGGTGCCCTGACCACGGAAGCAGATTTTCGTTCCGATGAGCAAGCTGCCCTGGCGGCATTTCAGGACCTTTCCGAGTTTTACGAACGCCGCGCCACCATCGATCGTCACTGGGGAGGACCCACCATTATTTCAGCATGCACGCTGGTATGTGCATTGGCGTTCTGGATCATCACGATCTTCTATAGTCAACCTGCCCCGCTGGGCACCGTTTCCAACTTGTCAGACAACGTTGTGACGCCATCCCGGGAAATCGATCTGGGACAGATTGTCTGTCAGGGGGAATCATTTACGGTCGACGAGGGGATCATCAGCCTTCAACTGGCGAACACGATCGTGGACCTGGTCGGTCCGACAGTCGCCCGTCTCGAGAACGCAAATACTATTTCACTGTCCTCCGGAACAGTTGTCGCAAAAATCCTCAAGGAGGGGGAACGATTCAAGGTCGTGACCTCCGACGTCGAAGTCCTGGACTTGGGAACAGAATTTCTGGTTCATCACGATCCAGAAAACGGGACCGGGGTGAGTGTCCGCGAAGGGCGTGTGCAAGCCACATTGCTTGACCGAAAGAAGAACCCGACGAAAAGACTGGAGTTGACGGAAAGGCGATCGGCAACATTTCAAAGGGCCACAGCCACCGCAATGGAAGTGGATTTTCAGCCGCACTCGTTCTCAGTCGTCGACCAAAGTCGTGGAGCGATCCAACGGGTCGAAGGGTTGCTGCGAACAACCACGACCGACTTCCCAAATCTCCAAAGCGGACAAGTACCAACGCGTGACCATGCCATTATTATTCCGGAGCAGCAAAATGTTGTCCTGAAGCATGATCTCCAGGTGGATGGGATGCGTGGGAAGGTCACCATTCCGGCCGGCTCGATGATCAGCAGCTACCTCGTTCACAATGATCCCCCGCGCGACGCCACCCGTCCGCCACGAGGAGCGATCACGTTCTTTTCCCCAATTGCGGCGGTGATTACAGGAACCGAGAGCCTCATCGCTACGGACGCTCTACTGGGCTGCCCGCAAACCCGCTTCGAGTCCGCGAGATACCGCGGCATGGAACTTGACCTTGATGGAGACGTGATTCAGATCTCAAACGATCGTCGAACAGCGTCATTCCGCTTTGATGCCGACCCACCGAACCATCTGGATGAAGCTCGGATTATTGTTGTCATTTCAAGTCCTCATCAGTGAGCGTCATGGCACTCACTTCGAAAACTTTAATATTTTATTTAAAAGGGTAGAAATATGACATCCAACAAGAAATCAGGGCAAGGATTTACGTTAATTGAACTTCTGGTTGTGATTGCCATTATTGCGGTTCTTATCGCCCTGCTGTTGCCAGCAGTGCAGCAGGCACGGGAAGCGGCACGACGGTCTGCATGCCGAAACAACTTGAAGCAGATCGGACTGGCAATTCATAACTATGTCGATATGCACGGGACATTCCCAATTGGTTCCAATAAGTATGGCAAGAACGGATATGTCGAAGACCGGGGGCACATGGGATGGGCAATCGCAATCCTGCCCTTCCTTGACCTGGCGAACATCTACAACTGTTACGACATGAATGAGGATGCAAATTCGACAAAGCATGCAACAAGCACCGATCCTCCCGGCCGCACACGTGAACAGGTTCTGCCCATCTATAGCTGTCCCAGTGACGTCAACATTGGCAAGGTTGTTAATCCATCAACAGGAGCCAGCAGCTCGAGAAATTATGCAATCAGCTCCTATGTTGGGATTTCCGGACGTACGAATGCCAATAATCTGAGATACTGGGATGATTCGGACCACATCCCTAATATTACGGATCACAGTACGCGAGGAATTCTGATTGGAATTGGAAATCCGTACAGCACCACGCGTCTCCGGGATATCACAGATGGAGTCTCGAATACGTTTCTTGCTGGAGAAGGATCGATTCGGGAATACCTGCCTCGAGCGACATTCTGGCACCATACGTACTCAAGCTATGCGCTTCGCTCAATTACAGTTGGATTTGGCGCTCCCACTTTTGGAGTCGAATATCAGGTTTGCGACAACATTCGCAAAGATCTTGGACTGAATGGAGAACCGTGCAAACGATACATCAACAGTGAACACCCTGGTGGGGTCCACATGCTCCGAGCTGATGGAAGCGTGGGGTTCACTTCGGCGAACACTGACCAGGAAGTTCTGGGAGCGATGGCGTCGATCGCTGGCAGCGAAGTTGTAACAAATTAAGCAACTTCACCCTCACCCCTTGATTCAGAGACGGAATCATGAACCACCACCAACAGAACATAAATGAATGGGGATAACAATCGCTCATCATACGGAGATGTCATCAACATTAATGCAAATAGCCCCGAGGAATGCACTTCAAATCTGTCACAGCACTCGTCGACGACGGCCAACGAGAGGGATCCAATTTCCTGCAGACATCGAGATCTATCCCAACTACGAATTTGTGGCGTCTTCGATAAACATTGTCGCAGAGTTAACATCATAACTGACCAGAGTCGTCGCATCGAGGCGTGCGACGCATGTTAATCACGGCGATCTCTTTGTACGAAGTACACTGACTATCGTTTCGTCTGAGCGGGCGTTACATCGTCCTCGAGTTCGCGCCCTGCAACCGGAGCACATGCAAAGGCCTTCTGCAAATACAGACGCCCATCCTACTTGTTTTACGGAATCATTCCTTGTTCAGCTAATTGGCATGAGTGAACTCATCCCCAGACCGGAACACAAGCATGTGTCGCAGAAACATTGCTCTCCTTTTCACAACAATTTGCCTTGCAGCCTGTGCGAGAGGTGAACGATATTCGCCGGTGAACGGTGTTGTCCTCATGGACGGTCAACCGCTCTCTGGAGTGATTGTCGTTTTCGAACCACTGCCCAACTCAGGGAGTGATATCTCGCCGGGAACAATCTCCGTCGGAAAGACAGATCAAGAAGGTCGATTTTCTCTTAAATCGCCGCGGGCCAATCGTGCGGGAGCTGCCGTCGGCACGCACCGAGTCCGGATTTTAACCCCAAATGAGGTTCAATTCTCACAGCAGGAAATTGATGCTGCCAGAAAAAAAATAATTGCACGAGAGAAGGCGGATGGGGGCGCGGCTTCAGCGATTAGCGACGATAAGGTCATTGAATACCTCAGTGAGCATTCAACAAAAAATGTCGTTGAACCCATTCCGGCACGGTACAATCAACAAACAGAGTTGAGGTTCGAAGTCAGTGCAAAACATTTGAACGATGCAAAGTTCGAACTTCAGTCCAATTGAGATCAACGGCGTTGATCAGAAGGGGCAACTGCCGGGACGTATCCCAGGTGCCGGCGGACGTCCTGGTCGACTGTCTTCAGCGCCAACAGCAGTGGATCGATCAGCTGATCGCTGTCCTCCCAGTTTGGCACGGTGAGAGCCTCTTCCAGCGAGGCTGCCAGTTGCTCACAGGGGGCTCCTAAGGTTCTCAGGCTCCCCTTGATCGTATGGGCGGCAATTTTCGCTTTCACATGATCTCGCGCTGCGAGCGAGTCTTTGAGCTGTGAGGCTAATCGAGGGGTCTCCTGCAGGTATGCATCCGCCACATCCCGGGCCAGTGCCTCGTCATGATGGACATGCTTGAGGAGTGTCTTCCAGTTGATTGCGCTGGTTTCTTCCTGCGGTGTTTCAACGGATTCGACGGTACCAGACGAATCAGACGAAGGGGAATCCTCATCGGATGTTGAGATGCCGTCCTTTTGTGTGTAATGAGACAGAACGCTGGCCAGATCGAATGGGCGGATCGGTTTGGAGACATAATCATCCATTCCCGCTTCCAGACAGCGTTCACGGTCCCCCTTCATCGCATGGGCCGTCATGGCAATGATGGGGATGCGCCGCCTGCCGGTGGCCTGCTCCCGTTCCCGGATCGCCCGGGCAGCGGTCAATCCATCCATCTCCGGCATCTGAACGTCCATGAGAATCAGATCGAATTCTTCTTTCTCGAGGGCATCCAGTGCTTCCTGTCCGGTGGTGGCAACGGTGACGCGGTGCCCCCATCGGTTCAGCAGCCCGAGCGCCAGTTTGCGATTCGCGAGACTGTCTTCCGCCAGCAGAATGTTCAGAGGCTGAATCTGGGGGAATCGCTGGGTGGCACTCGAGACGTTTTCTTCGTGCGTTACAGAGAGATCCAGCACTGAAGCAATGGCATCGAACAGATCGGACTGTTTGATCGGCTTGGTCAGGTAGGACTTGATACCAAGTTTCTCGCACTGCTCCACACCAATCTGACGATCGATGGAACTGAGCATCATGACCAGAGTCGGTTCAATATCATCTGATTCCCTGATCTTCTGCGCCAACGTGAATCCATCCGTTCCCGGCATACAGGCATCGGTGATGATCAGATCGTATTGTTCCCCTCGTGCCGCAGCGGCAGAGATCGCTTCGAGTGCCTCCTGTGCGCTCGCCACAGCGACCGGATTCATTCTCCAGTTGGCACACATCTCGTGGAGAATTTTCCGATTGGTGGCATTGTCATCGACAATCAGAATCTGAAGCCCGTTGAAGGCACTCATGTCCTGACGATGCCGGGGAACCTCATCATCCGAAACCTTCCCGAATTTTGCTGTGAAGTGGAACGTGCTCCCCTCTCCCGCTTCACTTTCGACCCAGATCCGTCCCCCCATGAGCTGCACAAGACGGGAGGAGATGGTCAGCCCGAGTCCCGTCCCACCGAAATTGCGGGTGGTCGACATATCTGCCTGCTCGAAGGCTTCAAAAATACGCTCCTGCTTTTCGGGAGGGATCCCGATTCCGGTGTCGGAAACCTGAAAATGAAGGACCAGATGATCCTCTTCTTCCTTTTCCAGCTGCACATCAAGGACGACCTCTCCCTGCGGAGTGAATTTGATGGCATTTCCAAGGAGATTGAGGACGATCTGCCGTAGTCGCAGCGCGTCCCCTCGAACGTATCGCGGGATTTTCGGAGCGACGTGACAGGCCAGTTCGAGTCGTTTGGAATGGGCCCGGAGGGCGAGTGGTTTAATGGAGTCTCCCAGCCACTCTCGCAGTTCGATCGGATATTCATCGAGTTCCAGCCGACCAGATTCGATCTTGGAGAAATCCAGAATGTCATTGATGATCCCCATCAACGACTCGGCGGAATTGAGGACCGTTTCGAGGTAATCCCGTTGCTGGGGAGACAGGGCGGTATCCAGGACAAGTTCCGTCATCCCGATGATGGCATTCATCGGCGTCCGGATCTCGTGACTCATGTTCGCCAGAAACTCGCTTTTGGCCCGGTTGGCCACTTCGGCAGCTTCCTTGGCCGCTTTCAGTTCCTGCTCGGCCATTTTGCGTTTGGTGATGTCCCGTGCGATTCCGACAAGGCCGATAATCTCGCCCTGTGGCCCTCGGAGCGGAACTTTTGTCGTCAGGACCCAGTGAACTTCCTGATTTGCAGTAACGAGTTCCTCTTCGCGGTTAATGAGCGTCCGTCCCTGCTCGATCACCAGCGCATCGTCGCTTTGATACAGCTTTGCCAACTCGGGCGGGGAAAAATCGAGGTCGGTCTTTCCGATGATCTCTTCTTCGGATCTGCACCCGAACAATTCGATGTGAGCCCGGTTCACCGTGACAAACCGATACTCCGCATCCTTGATAAACACATAGTCGGGAAGGTGATCGATCAGTGTCCTGAGGCGGTCCCGCTCCAGCTGCAACGCTTGGGACATTTCATATTGAGCAGTAATGTCCCGTGAGATCCCCAAGGTCCCGATGATTGTTCCGTCCCGACGCTGCAGACGAACTTTCGTTGCAGAGACCCATGTCACCCGTCCATCAGGCCAGATCAACTTTTCTTCATGGCCGATGACGGGGATTCCGGTCCGGATAATCTCCCGCTCCGTTGCCAGAGCAGATATCGCGTGTTCTTCCTGAAAGTAGTCGAAATCGGTTTTGCCGATGGCATCCAGAGGAGATTCCAGTCCGGAGCTGATCGCCTTGGCCCGGTTAATGCGCAGGTAGCGCCCATCGGGATCTTTGAAATAAATATTGTCAGGAACCGCATCCATCAGCCCATCCAGAAGCATGTTCTGGAATTCCAGGTCTTCCTGTGCCCGCTCCCTACGAGCGACTTCCTGCTGGAGTTCCCTGACGACATTCTGGAGCTCCAGAGTGCTGGCACGCACCCGTTCATCGAGCTGCTCGTTTGTTGCCATGATTTCTTCGCGCTTTGCCCGTCCATGTGACCCGAGAAACGCGGTCGTCCAGATGGCAAACAAGGAGAGCAGGAGGTTGAACACCTCCACTTGTCGGGTTTCCTGGTCCTGCGCAGGGCGAAAGACAAATCCCATCACCAGCAGAAGCATCGAAAGAACAGCCACCTGCCAGATATAGGATCGGGTGTGCAGGTGAATCGCCATCAGCAGGACGGCGACATAAAGCAGTCCATAGGAAATCCCGGACGGCAAAAAGAAACTGACAATAAAGACGCACAAGGCCAGTCCGATCGAGACAGACACTCGTGAGGCATTGTTCGACTTCAGAAATTGCGTCATGTGAGGCCGACCGGGGATGCCAAAAGCAGAGGAATACGCGTCCGATTATATCATTCGCACCGGGATGTTGCGTCACGGCAACAGCCAATTTTGACGTTGCACGGTAAACCTACTCCACATTGGTCTGCCTGCTAGGCTAAAAATGGGGGAGTGCGACATCCAATGCCGGGTTGTTGATCCTTCGTATGGATTAAAACTCATATGCACCAGCGAAATTGAGGGATTGCCTTCGCGTGCAGTTCGGGCCGCACATACATTCGGATACGCAATGTCACATTTTCACAGCGAGCTTGTTTTACTCGTCTGCCTTTCCCTGATCATCCCCTGGACCATTCAGCTGATCATTGGTCGGCGACGGCTCAGGCGTCATCTACGAGAGCTCGAAATTCTTCGCGCCGGGGAGTTGGTGCGTCATGATCGACTCATTGAACTCTCGCGGATGAATGCTGCGAGAGACTTTGAAGTCCGCTGGTTAACCTGCCTTTCTCATCCGGAAACGCAACTCGAACACCTCTTCGAGTTACTGACAGAAGATTGCGGTGCACACCCGTGTCTTGTATGGATCGTCAACAGTGAGGGTGACTGTCTGGCGACAAGTCTCTCCGAACGAAATCACCCCGGTGAACTGATCTTCACCCCATCCGGGCTGCGAAAACTTCGTTCTGGAGTAAATAAGAGCCCATTCCGGGTCCCGAAATCCGATTTCATCAACCCGGCAGTCCTCCAGGACCACCCGTGTACAGAGATCACATTTTTCAATTGTTCAAACAAGAATCCGACTCCCGTTTTTCTGGGGGTCACATCGATCCGCCGCATTACCGGAATCGAATCGACCGATGAGGCGCTCATTGCCAGGCTGTGCCAGCATCTCGTATTGCCATCATTGTTGCGAGAAGAACAGCAGGATGACCTCGGAAACGAGGAGCTTGATCTGATTCGAGACATGCTGTCGCTGAGAATGCTGACAGACGATCAGTTCGAAACTCCTCAAATCATGCTCAGGGAGTTTCTTTTCAAGCTGGCCCAGTTGACGAACTTTGAACGAGTCAGCGTCTATCGGACCGATTGCTCCAGCGACACACCAGAGATCATCGCCACTGCCGGAATGCCGATCGAGCCGAATCTCTGCGATGACTGGCTTAAACTGGAAATTGAACTCCAGAATGGTCTTTCCCGAAAGAATGTTCCCGTCAGGTGGATCACAGGCCCCGAGGAACTTACCCCCTTCCCGGGAACACACCATGCTCAACTCCAGTCCGCACTCATCGTGAGCCACTGCATGCCCGAAGGGAGCCGGACAACCCTCGTTTTGACAAGTCGTTGGGAAGTGACCAGAAGTCGAATCAATACTGAACTGGCCCAGTGGTCGGTCCAGTTTATTCCACAAGCACTCGACCGAGCACTCGCTCAAGTTCAAATCGAGGAACGGGCTCGACGAGATGGCCTGACCCAAGTCGCCAATCGACAGACCTTCGACACAGAGATTCAAAAAGCCATCACAACCTGTCATGCCAACCAGCGTCCCTTTAGCCTTGTGATGCTGGACGTCGACCACTTCAAGTCGATCAACGATGTCTATGGACACCTGACGGGAGACATTGTTCTGCAAGCGACTGCAACCACATTAAACGAAGTGGTCCAGCAGACTCGACCGGGTGATCGGACTCTGGTCGCCCGATATGGGGGCGAGGAATTCGCTGTTCTCCTCCCGGAAGTGCCGCTGGCCGGGGCGATGAGGGTCGCGGAAGCCCTGCGCCGAACCATTGAACAGAAAATTCATGTCACGGAATTTGGACACATCCGTACAACGATCTCCGCAGGAGTCTCGAGCATGGGGATTCACGGGAACAGCGTTCGTTCGCTGATCGCTGCTGCCGACAAAGCCCTTTATGAGGCCAAGCGGTCCGGGCGAAATCGCGTCTGCAAAGCGACCCCGATTGATCACCGTGATGACAGCAAAGTGCCAGCGCTTCATCCCTGATCAATTCCTGACAAGCGACTCCGTTGCAATTGGAATCCGTAGATCTGAATTCAGTGGCCCAGAGCTGAATTGGCCGGATCATGAGTGCTGGGGCAGGCAACCACGCAGTTTTTTACTGCCAGAGTCTACCTGAAGCCAGAGAGCTTCCCGCACTATCGGCTGAAGATCCGTTTCCAGCGACTTTCCGGAGGCGTTTCGGAGGGTTCTCGCGAGCCTGACTGGCTCCCCTGTGGGGGAGCCCCTGTCACTGTTGGGAGAACCTGAGTCTGATCCGGCATCGCCAGTTTACGAATCTGAAGCTCCAGATTCTGTTTCACATGGGCCAGCTTCGCACGTTCCCGCGCCAACATCGCCCGTTCAAGAGAATGCGAGACTTCCGCCTGCCGAAGGTGGTCCTTCAGCATCTCTTCCAGAGCCTCCAGACGTTTTCGATAGTCGTCAGGGGCATCCGCAATCATCTCCCAGTTGGCCGGCTTGAATTTCTCGGATTCAACCAGTCGGAGGCGTCCTGTCAAATACTGAATGTATTCGTCCCGGGACTTGATTGCATCCAGGAGTTCCTTGGTGTCCGCCATGGGAGAAATTTCTCCCGGCGGTTCAGGAGCGGCATTGATCTCCTGAACTAACCCCATCAGAGAGTCTGGTTGACTGTCATTTGAAGAGGATGGCCGTTCGGACTCCCTCTCAGACTCAAAATAAGACGGTGAGTCTTCTGACATCTCCCCGAAAAGACGCTGTTTGGTGAGTGCCCAGAAATCTTCGTTGTTGGTCTTCTGAGCGGGACCGGACGCAGCGTACTCGGCAGGCTGCCGACTGAGCATCTCCAGAATCTTCTCGATCCCGCTTTCGATCCGCTCCAGTCGTTCGGCCGGTTGGAACTCCTCCCAGTTGTCGAGCGCCGAAGCGAGTCGTTGCGTCAGTTCGGCCGACACAGGAGACGATGTAGAAGAGGAACTGGACTGCTGGGTCCGCTCTGCGCCCGCCCTGGTGAGGCGGTCCAACTGAGTTGCGGTCTTTTCAAGCTGTTCTGTCAGCAGGGCAACAAGCTCGGACTTCTGTGCGAGCTGCGCTTGAAGATGGGCCACATTGTCAGACACAGACGTCATCTCGAGAATACTTTCACCATGACGCCAAACAGGGGAACTTTCCCGGAGCCGCGCGCTCCCTCGTCCGTCACCGGATGGTGCTCTACTCTAGCTCATACACTTCTCGGATGCGGACTCGTTTCCGGCGAGCAACACTGTCTCTCTAAAGCATCACAGATGCAGTCCGATTGTGACACTTGTCCCAATCAGAAAGACGGACCGGACCGAAATCGGAAGAATTTCTTCCCCTGACGGGGAGATCACCGCTCAATTTTGCAGCAGGCTCAGTCGTCATATCCGCGCTGTTTCATGGCATCCAGTAGCTCTTTCAGGACGAAGGCTGCTGCTTCCCGCTGACGGACGGAGCGCTTGGTCCCGTTTTCAGGTTCATTGTCAGAGAGTTTTCGTCGCACGACATGGGCTTTCGGGGCGTTCCGAAAAACCACCCCGATGTAGACCACCCCGTCGAGGTCCGGGGGAGCATCTGGGCCGAGGTGCCCCGTCACGGAAGCAGCCACATCCGCTTCCGGGGTTTTGTCGAGGACTCCCCGACACATTTGCTCTGCAATCTGGGGACTGACCGGACCAATCATCGGGTCATTCAACAGAGCACGATCGGCTTTCAGCCATTCTGCTTTGGTTTCATTTCGATACGTGACTGCAGATCCACAGTAATATTTGGAGATCCCGGGGATATCCACCATGGCTTTCGATAGAAGTCCGCCGGTGCAGCTTTCTGCAAGCACAAGCCTGAGCCCGGAGACTTTGAGCAATTCCCCCACCTGGAACGCCAATGAGTAGATGGGAACTTCAGGATCGGACATTCCGGACGCTTTCCACTGAGATTGAGCAGAAATAAAACACCGTCGGCGACGGAACAGCCACGATAGCTCTGCACGTTTCAGTCTACCACCTGCCAATCGCAACTGCATATTCCCGTTTCACGATTCCCGCTAGAATCGATCAATATGGGATGATACAAGAGCGACATCCGTAGCCGAGATAAAGGAATTCAAAATGGCCCGCTTTAACTGTCTGATCTGGCTGACTTGCCTGTTCCTGAACTGGACGTCCTGCAACGCCCTGGCTGCCGGAAAGGCGTATACCTCTCCGGAAGAAGCAACCCAGAAAGACCCTGATTTTGTTCGTCAGGGAGAATATGTCGGCGACAAGGTGGGCGTGCAGGTCATCGCACTGGGGCACGGCAAGTTCCGCGCTGTTTCTTACACCGGAGGACTCCCCGGGCAGGGATGGGATGGAGGAGAAAAGAAAACACAGGAAGGGACCTGGGACGAAATCAAATCCGTTGTGGAGGGATTAAAGAAAGTCGATCGCGTCAGCCCGACCCTCGGTGCCAGTGTACCGGCTGGAGGAGTTGTCCTCTTCGATGGAACTGAAGACACCCTGAAGACTCATTGGAAGGACGGCGCCCGGATGACCAGTGATGGTCTCCTTCAGGAAGGGGTGACCAGCATCGACACCTTTGGAGACTTCACGCTTCATCTCGAATTCCGTCTCCCCTACATGCCGGAATCATCAGGACAGGCACGTGGAAACAGTGGCTGCTACCTGCAGGGTCGATACGAAGTCCAGATGCTCGATTCGTTCGGACTTGAAGGGAAGGACAATGAGTGCGGAGGGATCTATAAAGCAGCGGCCCCCAGCGTCAACATGTGCTTCCCTCCACTGGCCTGGCAGACATACGACATCGACTTCACTGCCGCGCGATTTGATCAAGAAGGCAAAAAAATTTCGAACGCACGCGCGACCGTCAAACACAATGGCGTCGTCATTCACGACAACCTTGAAATCCCGACAGCCACGCCTGGCGGGCCATTGAACAATGAGTCCGCAGACCCCGGACCGATCTTCCTTCAGAATCATGGAGATCCTGTCCGCTATCGAAACATCTGGGTCGTCCCCAAGTAGTTTGCAGGCCCCCTGCGAGACATCATTGATGAAGGGATTGGCACGACACTGTTCCTGAATTCCCTTCATGTCGCGACTGGTAACGACAGAACAACATGGCCGTTTGACCGCGGAATTCATGCGGTCAAACGGCCTCTTTCATTTCCTCGACCGACGTCCCGCAAACCACAATAGAACCGGAATGTTGTTGCCTCGGTCCCATGACTCAACGATGAGCAAGCTGCCATTCAGATTCGTGATCGTCGAGCAATTTCCATCTTTACTCTTTCGTGGCAACCTCCTCACAACACCACGCAGGAACATCGAAGTCAGCCTCAACAGGGACAACTCTTGAGAAGATCTGATTGATCTCAACGATGAATCAATCGGCCACGGGGAAGTGTCTCGCAACTGACAAAAATCTTGGTCCATGTCATCGATTCGATGGAAATTTGGGTTGCATCTATCCACCAATTTCTTACTATTTGCCGCAAGTCATTGCTGGAACAACAACTCAACAAGTCGAATCAATTTGAATCACGACTTCACGAGGATGACGCCAGCAACAACTCACCATGGTTGGTGAGTTGGAATGGAATCGAAGTGTGGCAACATTTGTCCCTTTTTGCCCGGTAGCAACGGACAGGTGGCCACGAAAAAGTGACTCTTGGTAAGGAGGAGTTTCCAGTGGCGAAGAAAGCAGCAACAAAGAAAGCTGTCAAGAAGGCAGCCCCCAAGAAGGCTGTGAAGAAGGCAGCAACAAAGAAAGCTGTTAAGAAAGCAGCAACAAAGAAGGCTGCCAAGAAGGCTGCCCCGAAGAAGAAAGCAACCAAGAAGGCTTAACACATTCCACGTGTTGCAGGCATTCTGCGGACAGGCCGGTCATTCCAGCCTGTCCGTTTTTCTTTGCGCTCTGTGTCGCTGTTCTCCGAAGACGTTCCCGGCACCCGCTCACTATTCTTCCGCCATCAATACGCGATAGACTGAATCCGTTGTCTTCCTGCTGCTCGCTCGAGCTGGAACAACTCGACGGACGTTTGCACGAACCAGAACGATGGCAGACTGCAAACACCCCGATCGGAAGACCGGCAGTGTCCTGTTCCTGACATGGTCCATTTGTCGGCAACATTTGCTTCATCTCTTTTTCACGACCCACATGTCTTTGAGGTGCCCGTTGAGTCTTATGGATCGTCATCCAAAACCAGTGAAATGGACGCTCTGCTCCATTGTCTTCCTGCTGATGCTTTCTTCGAGTCCTTCCCCGGCAGCAGACGGACCGGCGGGGAGCAATTCTGTTTCTATTGGCCCAGATCCATTCCTTCAGGTGGATCACTTGATCCCTGCTCCCAGTGACTCTCGACTCGCTTCCGGAGCGCCGGGGCCCAAATACTGGCAGCAGAAAGTCAGCTACAAAATCAACGCGACACTTGATGAAGACCAGAAGATTCTGCGAGGACGTGAATGGATCACCTACGAGAACCATTCCCCGCATACGTTGACGTTCCTCTGGCTGCAGATGGACGTCATGCTTTCTCCGCAATCACAGGCCGTCACTTCCAGAACATGGAAGCCAACCGACGAAATCACCGTGACAGATCTCCAGCAGCTCATCACGTCAACGACGTTCGATGGAAGCATGAAGATCGGCAGCGTCAAAGGGGAAGATGGAAGCAAGTTTCCCTACTTCATCAACAAGGGGCTCATGCGGGTTGACCTCCCTCAGCCACTCAATCCGGGAGACAGTGTCAAATTCGAAGTCACCTGGGAGTATCTCCTCAACAATACCAAGCTGGTTCCGAGCCGGACGGGCTACGAGGTACTGGACGACGGACAGGTGATCTTCGCGCTGGCCTGCTGGTACCCGCGTCTGTGTGCCTATACCGATTACGGAGGATGGCGATTAAAGCAGTTCATCCGGTACGGCGAATTCACTCTGGAGTTCGGAGACTTCGACGTCAGCATCACCGTCCCGGCGGATCACGTGGTCGGTGCAACCGGGGCACTGGTCAACGAAAAAGAGGTCCTGACTCAAGAGCAGCTCAACCGGGTTACAACGGGAGACACCGCTCCGGAACCCGTTTTCGTGGTGACAAAGGAAGAGGCTGCTGCCAAGCGGGCTGGCCCCGCATCGACAGAACTGGCGACGTGGCGATTCCAGGCGAGCAATGTCCGGGATTTTGCCTTTGCCACTTCACGGGCGTTCTTGTGGCACACGTGGGGATGCCCCATTGACGATCGAATCGTCCGGTGCGTCGCATTGTTTCCAAGCGAAGGGATGCCACTCTGGGACCACTACGCCTGCCATGCCATCGCACAAACAATCGAGGTCTATTCTGAAGTGACCGGGATTCCGTATCCCTGGCCCCACTCCACATCGGTGATGGGGGTTCATTCAACCGGGATGGAGTGGCCCATGATCAATTTCAATGGTCCTCGCCCCGAGAAAGATGGGTCGTATTCCGAACAGACAAAACAACGGGTCATCGGAGTCATCATTCACGAGACCGGACACAACTGGTTCCCCATGATCATCAACAGTGATGAACGGCACTGGATGTGGCTCGATGAGGGGATGAACCGATTCGTCGAAGGGTTTGCCCATCGCCGTTGGGACGAAAAGATGAATCGGATCGGGCACCCGCGGCTGGTGGCGAATTACCTCGTCAGCGAAACCCACCAACCGATCATGACCCACGCCGACCATCTTCACGATGTCTCGCAAAATGCCTACCTGAAAGCGTCAGTCGGTCTGACCATGCTGCGGGAAACGATCCTTGGCCGGGAACTGTTTGACTTTGCCTTCAAGGAATACTGTCGACGCTGGGCCTTCCGACGCGCGCAGCCGGCCGATCTCTTCCGAACCATGGAGAATGCTTCGGGAATGGACCTCGACTGGTTCTGGCGAGGCTGGTACATGTCCACCGCACACTGCGACATGGATGTCACATCAGTCACACGGAGAGTGATCCATTCCGGTGATCCCGCCGGGGAGAAGGCCCGCCATGAGAAAAACAAGGCGAAGGAAGCCCCCAGCCTGACCGAAGAGCGGGACAAAGCTGAAGGGATTAAGCGCCGGGTCGAACGGTACGAGTCGCTGCGGGATTTTTACGACACTTACGACCCGCATGCGGTCACCGAGAAGAAACAGAAAGACTTCCAGCAGTTTCTGGACCGACTGACCCCCGATGAAAAGGAGATGCTTGCCTTTGAACTTCCGCTGTACGAAGTCCGGATCAAAAACCACGGGGAACTTCCCATGCCGGTGATTCTGCAGCTGGAACTGGAAGATGGAAGCAAAGAGCTTCGGCGATACCCCGCAGAAATCTGGCGACTGGCCAAGGGAGAGATCGCATTGCTTCTGGTGGTTCGTCAGCCCGTCAAATCGGTCACCGTCGACCCCTATAACGAAACAGCCGACCCGGACATGTCGAACAATACGTTCCCGCGCAAGATCGAGGAACGTGACCTGAAGGTGATCAACCCCGAAAAGAAGATCGAGAACCCATTGCATGAGGAACTCGAACAGAAGAAGAAGGAACAGGAACCGGCTTCTGAAAAGACATCTCGCTGACAGTCTCCGCGTTCCTCGGGAAAGCAACATCCCCCTGCGATCTGGATCTCCTGAGCGCAGGGGGATTTTTTTATTTCGCAGAAGACACCTGTGACATCATCACAGCAGCCAGATGCTGTGGCCGTTACGCCAGCCAGCGGGCGACGTCTTTGGCATGGTAGGTGAGGATCATGTCTGCCCCAGCGCGGCGAATGCTCGTGAGGATCTCCAGCGTCACCCGCTTCTCATCAATCCATCCATTCGCGGCCGCCGCTTTCACCATCGCGTATTCCCCACTGACGTTGTAGGCCGCCAGCGGGACTTCGGGATAAGCCTCCTTGATTCGACGGATGATATCCAGATAGCTCAGGGCCGGTTTGACCATCAGGATATCGGCCCCTTCACCGACATCCAATTCGACCTCGCGCATCGCTTCATTCCCGTTCGCAGGGTCCATCTGGTACGTGGAGCGGTCGCCAAACTGTGGGGCGCTTTCGGCTGCCTCCCGAAAGGGACCATAGAACCCCGAGGAATACTTGGCGGAATAACTCATAATCGGGATGTGCTGAAAGTCCGCATCATCGAGAGCATCGCGGATTGACTCAATCATCCCGTCCATCATGCCGCTGGGAGCAACCATGTCCGCTCCAGCTTCGGCATGGGAGATGGCCTGTTTCTGAAGCAGCTGCAACGTCGTGTCATTATCGACGTCAACAATCCCTGTCGACTCGGTGACAACCCCGCAATGCCCATGATCGGTGAACTCACAGAAGCAGAGATCAGTTATCACGAGAATGGAAGAATTGACCGATTTGATCGCCCGAATTGCCTGCTGAACAATCCCGTCCGATGAGCAGGCATCGCTCCCGACAGCGTCTTTGTGTTCGGGGATTCCAAACAGGATGACCGCCGGGATTCCGAGCTGGTCGATCTCACGAATTTCTGCTTCGAGCCTGTCAACGGAGAGTTGAAAATGCCCGGGCATCGAATTGATCGGGATCGCCTGATTCTCTCCATGACGGACAAATAACGGCAGAATCAGATCCTTGGGCGAGAGACTGGTTTCACGAACCAGCTCCCGCAATTGAGGATGACGACGAAGTCGTCGCATTCGAAGCGATGGAAACATGATGTCTTACTTTATGTTTGTTGAATGTCAGTGAACTCTGGTTGGATTCAAGGGACACAATGCCGAACATGGACGGGTGACTCAGTCAGATTCGTCATCGTCACCGCCATCGTGGTCGTGGTCATGATCGTGTCCGGGACTGTGGGAATCGGAATGGCGCCGATAGCCCTGCCAGACCACCCCGGGGCGTTCCCGGAAATTCTCTTCGCCGGCATCTATCTGAACGACTTCGGCAGCGGCGGACTCGCATTCGTTCTGAAGTTCCATGACATATCGGACAGCGTCCTCTTCCGTCTTCGCCAGGACACCCCAGTCGATCAGATATTCATCCCAGTCTTGTTGCCCGGAAAGACATCCTTCGGAATGGGGCCACGACTCATCCAGCGGCTGACGAACCTGAACCCGAAAGAACTTCACCCCCCCGGACTCTGTCCGCTTCTCTCGAATCGTCTGGAGGTAGTCGTCGGAGATCAGCCCTGCCTTCAGCAATCTGAGGACCGTCCTTCGTCGCAGCGGGTCAGACTCAGTCCATTCCTGAATGGTGTCGCACAACGTTTCCGCAAGGCGCACAAGCCCGTGAAGCGACAGGTAGTCGACATCCACAAAACGGAGCTTGAGGAACTCTTCCAGCTCGCTGCGAGCTTCATTGGTTCGTCCCAGCTGGTCCAGAGCACAGACCCGGATGACGTGAAGGTGCATCTGTCCCGGGGGGTTGTATTTGAGTTCTTCCTCCAACTCCTGAAGACACTCTTCATGCTTTCCAAGCCGAAACAATGCCAGCCCGCGATAATAATGGAACCAGGCCTGTGCTTTCCCAGCCAGCTCCCGATACCTGTTCAGATAGGTCAGCAACATATCGAACTGGCTGAGCTGAAGCGCCGTCATGGCTGCTTCCCAGGCAACATTGGCGTCAGTCGTCCCTTTCCGCAAGCAGAGATCCAGAACAGCCAGCGCGTCGCGGGGGCGTTCGGTCTCTCGATAAATATCCGCAAGCTGATGAGCAACGCTCCCATCCGTTCGGTCGAGCCGGAAGGAACGTGCAAAACACTGTTCTGCGTCTCCGGGGAGACCAATTTCGAGAAAGAAGGCTCCCGCCCGGGCAAAATTGCGGGGATGGTTCGGGTTCAGTGTTAATGACAGACGGACCCACTGCTCCAGTTCCGTCACCGAGATGCGATGTTCAAAGGTCTCTGCATCGGCATTCCGAAAGAATTGCCCCAGCGATGCCACCACGCTCAACATGACCGCATCTTCCGGAAACCGCTTCCGCATTCGGGTCGCCCATTCCCAGACCCGTTCTGCATCCTCCGTCCCCTGAACCACATATCGGGACAAATGAACGAGATAGGCACCATCACCCGCTTCTACCACATCTTCCGGAGCATGCGAGAGAAGCGAGTTAAGGATCTCCCGCTTCGCCGATTCATCCTCTGAACTGGCCATGATCCTCTGCATGTACTCAGTCAGAGCTTCCGAAAGAGGAGTTTTGGCTTCGACGATTTCGTCATCGCCCTCATCATCCCATTCCGTAAGGGCAGCGGACAGTTCTTCGGTGCTGTCGGCTCCTTCCTCGATAATCCCGCTTCCAAACGGACCAGAATCGGCCGGGGCCAGCAACGGGATGGGCGAGACGATTGTTTCCGGATGCATCAACCGCTTCCAGCGCCGCACAGTGAAGTGGTCCTGAGCTTCCAGAGCACGGGCCTCTAACCCTCGCGAGAGTGCTTCCGCTCGTTTCCGATTGCCGGACATCAGATATGCTGCAATCAGCCGAAGCCGGACTTCAAACCAGTCTTTCAGACATTTGGACTCCGTCAGCCGTCGATCCAGGTCCGTCAGGATCGCGATTGCCTGATCGAACTCTCCTGCAACGGAGTGGTGCAGTGCCTTCACCTTGGCGCGATCCAGCTCCAGGTGAGGAAACTCATCCGTGGGGAAATCATCCCCCAGCGGTGACGTTTCGATGTCGACCTCTTCGCCCAGCAGGAGCTGCACCTCCTGTAATGCCGTTGTCAACAGACTGCGAGCGCCCAGCCGGTTGTAGACTTTCTCGGACTGGCACACCTCCAGAGAGGCTTCCAGCTCGGACCGGGCCTTCTGCAGCCGCCCCTCCATCAGATAAATCCACGCCAGCTTTTCATGCGCAGTCCAGCGACGGTCGCGAGATTCTTCCTCTTCGCGATAATCCAACAGCAATTGACACTGATGCTGCACCATCGGCAGGTCGTCCGCAGCCAGATACACATCGGCAGCGTATTCCCGGAAACATCGGATACATTCGGTCTTGCCGGTCTGACGGCAGACCTGAATCCCTTCATTAATGCATTCATGCATGCCGGGGGAGTTGTACCCGGACATCATCCCGGTGGATTCGGCGAGATTGTCATAGGCACAACTCGACATCCATGCACAGGTCCACTGATATTGCCCCTCATCCAGATCGGGCTGAATCCGTCGGGCTTGCTCTTCATCCTGCAGGAGCATGATCAGTTCGACCGCCGCCTCTCGCGTCATCTGGGGGTCGAGAAGGCCATGCCCGAATCGCATGGTGTCAAAGAGGGCATGCATGTAATTCACGACACGCCCATGAGTCTTTGCCGTCCGCCGGGCTTCCTGCGCCACCCGGAGTGCCGATCGGAGGCGGCATTCGAGAAAGAGTTGCTCCGACCGTTCAGACAGCAATTCCAGCTGACGGTCAATTCCATCCGTGTTGTCCAGAGAATCGTCCACAAGTCCCCTTCGATCTGTTGTTGTTTGTACTGCTATCGTCCTGAAAACCGTGCCGGGACGCAAGAAGAGAGGATCAACGCAACAGGATCTGTCCGAATGGGACTCTTCCCCCGGATTGAACATTTTCAATCGGGTTGGATTTGATCATCATGGTCTGAGAGAGGGTCTGAACTGTTCATTCGAGACAAACGCCCGTTGGAACGGGGACCGTCAATGACGCTTCCCTGAGACAATGGTCATCAACTGGAAAGTGTTCCACCTTGAAACGCTGGCAATTCTGGATTGACGTCGGCGGGACATTCACCGACTGCATTGCACTCACTCCCGACGGGGAACTCCGGCAGTGCAAGACCCTCAGCTCCGGTGTCGTCAAAGGAACCCTGCCCGAACAGGCTGGTGTTTCCCGGTTCATCGACCCGCTTCGCACGGATGCCCCGGATGAATTCTGGAACGGGTGGACTCTCTCTGTCCCGGACCCGCTCGCCCGCGATCAGGAGAGCCCGTCTCTCTGGCAGACCCGCGTCCTGTCCTCCTCCGCCACAGGAGAGATGACTTTACAGGCCCCGATTCCAGACAGCTGCGCCGGGGAAACGTATCAGCTCTCGTGTGACGAACCGGCTCCGCTGATCTGTATCCGAAAGCTGATGGAAATTCCGATCAGCGCGTCACTTCCCGCGGTCGACATTCGAATGGGTACAACCCGGGGAACCAACGCACTTCTTGAACGAAAAGGGGCCCGGACCGCATTCCTTGTCACCCGTGGGTTCAGGGATCTCCTGCGGATTGGGAATCAGGATCGCCCGGACCTCTTTTCGCTGAATATCCGCAAGCCGGAACCGCTGGCAGACGTTGTCGTTGAAATTGAAGAGCGTCTCTCTGCTGATGGGCAGGTTCGCCTCCCCCTGAACGAGTCCGCCGTGCGGGAACAACTCGCTGAATTGAAAGAGATGGGGATCGAGTCGGTCGCCGTTTGCCTGCTGCACGCCTATCTCAATCCGGTTCATGAAATGCGAATCGAAGAGCTGGCAAGAGAGGCAGGCTTTCAGGAGGTCAGTCGGTCCAGCAAGGTCGCTCCCCTGATTAAAGCGGTCCCCCGGGCGGAAACAACCGTCCTCGATGCATACCTGAATCCGATTCTCCGCACGTACGTCGACTCCATCCGATCTCGACTGGGAGATGGGAGCACACTCAAGTTAATGGGGTCTCAAGGGGGCCTCATTGATGGTCGGGAGTTTTCCGGACGGGACAGCATCCTCTCCGGTCCTTCCGGGGGGGTGATCGCCTATTCGACCATCGCCCGCCAGCTCGGTTTCTCCGAATCCATCGGGTTCGACATGGGGGGGACCAGCACCGATGTCTCCCGGTTCGGGGGTCGATTTGAACTGGAAACCGAAGCCATCAAGGCGGGCCTTCGAATTGCCTCCAGCGTCCTTGCCATTGAAACCGTGGCTGCAGGAGGAGGAAGCATCTGTCAGTTCGACGGTGTACAGCTTCGGGTGGGTCCGGAGAGCGCCGGGGCTGATCCCGGCCCGGCCTGCTACGGTGCCGGGGGTCCACTCACGATCACCGATGTCAACCTTGCCCTCGGACGGGTTCTTCCCGAGCGATTCCCATTTCAACTGGACCGGGAGGCAGTCCACCAGCGACTGGATGCCATCCGTCATCAGATGGCCCAGACAGGATATGCTCGCGAATACAGCCGGGAGGAACTCGCACAGGGATTTATTGACATCGCCAACGAGACGATGGCCCGTGCCATTCGACAGATCTCCGTCCGGAAAGGGTACGATCCCGCCAACCATTTACTAGTCTGCTTCGGTGGAGCGGGGGGACAACATGCATGTGCTCTGGCCCGAATCCTGAAGATCCGGTCGATCCTGATTCATCCGTTCGCTGGTCTCCTGAGTGCATATGGAATGGGGCTCGCCGATATTCGGAGGCGTGCGGAACAGACGGTTCAGCTTCAGTACTCGCCAGCGACAATGCAGGAGTTGGAACCGCTGTTCGCATCGCTGGAACAGGAACTGAAACAGCAGATTCTCGACGAAGGGGTCCCGGAGGAGCGGATCGGGCCTCCGGTCCGGGCATTGTCTCTCCGCTATCAGGGGGTGGAATCGTCTCTCCTGATCGAGACACCAGAAGACGGCGATTTTCAGAAGGCCTTCGAACAACTCCATCAACAGCAGTTCGGCTACCTTCACCACTCCCGACCGATCGAAGTCATCGCCATTGCAACTGAACTGACCGGTCGTCTGGAGCGATCCCTGCTCCCGATTCTCGAGAAAGCTGATACTCCGCTCTCTCCGACATCAACCACTGCAATCTGGTTTCAGAACCGGTCGGTTGAATCAAACGTCTATCTGCGCGAGCAACTGCGAGCAGAACATGTGATCGTCGGTCCGGCTCTTATCTGTGATGATGGTTCCACGATCTGGATCGAACCGGGATTCCAGGCAGAAGTTCAGCAGCGGGGCGAATTGCTCATCACGCTCGTGGAAGCACCGATCGCCAATGTGGAAGCCATCGATTCCGAAGTGGAACTCGATCCTGTCCAGCTCGAAATCTTCAACCACCGTTTCGCCTCCATTGCCGAACAGATGGGAGTCACGCTGCGCAAGACCTCCATCTCCACAAACGTCAAGGAGCGTCTCGATTACTCCTGCGCTCTCTTCGATGCGCAGGGGGGGCTGGTGGTGAATGCCCCCCACATTCCCGTCCATCTGGGAGCAATGGGGGAGACGGTCCGTTGCCTGCTGAAAGAACACCCGGTCCTCGAACCGGGAGATGTCTATCTCACCAACGATCCCTATTCCGGCGGGTCGCATCTCCCGGACCTGACCGTCGTCACACCCGTTCACGATCCAGACACCGGGGAGCTTCTCTTTCTGACCGCCAGCCGTGCCCATCATGCAGAAATTGGCGGCATCACCCCCGGAAGTATGCCTCCCTTCTCCCGCAAACTTGGCGAGGAAGGGGTCCTGATCAGCAATTTCAAGCTGATGGAACGAGGCCGGTCCCGAATGGAGGAACTCCATCAGCTGCTCATCAGTGGCCCCTACCCCAGTCGGAAACCCGCTGACAATCTGGCTGATATCACAGCACAGATCGCAGCGAACCAGATTGGGGCACGCCTCCTGACCGAAATGGTGGAGCAATATTCCAGACGCCGGGTTCTGGCGTACATGGGATTCATTCAGGATGCTGCCGAGACCAAGATGAAACGGGCACTCGGATCGCTCGGCGACGGGGTCTACGAGCGAACAGATTATCTGGACGATGGCTCTCCTATTTCGGTGCGAATCACCATTCACGATGAGCGGGCCACTATCGACTTCACCGGAACAGGTCCCGTTCTGTCGTCCAACCTGAATGCCAACCGGGCCATTGTGACCGCAGCGGTGATGTATGTCTTTCGCTGCCTGATCGATGAACCAATCCCCCTGAACAGCGGAGTCCTGCGCCCGATCGACATCATCCTGCCGGAATGCCTTCTTAATCCACCAATCCTTCCCAATCGTGCGGAGTGCGCTGCCATGGTCGGGGGGAACGTCGAAACCTCTCAGCGGGTCGTTGATGTTCTTCTGGGCGCTCTCGGTCGGGCCGCTGCCAGCCAGGGGACGATGAATAACCTCACCTTTGGAGATCAATCGTTCGGATACTATGAAACCATCTGCGGCGGAGCGGGGGCGACATCGACGGCTGATGGAGCGGACGCAGTCCACACCCACATGACCAATACTCGACTGACAGACGTGGAGATCTTCGAATCTCGCTATCCGGTCCGCATTCTGGAGTTCAGCATCCGAAACGACTCCGCAGGCGCCGGCCGGTTCCGCGGGGGAGAAGGAATTCGCCGCACCTTCGAATTCGACCGACCGTTGCAAGTCTCGCTGCTGACTCAACGTCGGGGACCGTATCCTCCGTTCGGATTAAATGGGG
>CALLWY010000163.1 GCA_938015865.1 uncultured Planctomicrobium sp. | reverse complement strand
AGGAAAAGGCCCATGTCCGGGCTCCAAGTTGATATCGACGGGTTGCTGTCATAAGGCATTTTCACCCACATCTGAACGTTTCAGCAGGATGAGGAAAGTAAGCGAATGTTGCAACCGGTCATAGGAGAAATCTGTCACAGTGCTGCGTCGTCGGCGAGTTGGGGGGTGGGAACTGCTCTTAATTTTGGAGCGATCACGCCAAAAAAGTACCCCGTTGCGAACACCAGACATGCCAGAAACTTCATTGACGTCGACGTCCATGGAGTTGGTCCAGACAGGTTCTCCCACAACATGGCGAACAGAATTAACAACGCAAGTCCCTGTGCGAACCTCGGGGTCCACGGGCAGAAAGGGGTTCTGTATGGTCGCGGGAGATCTGGTTCTGCAATTCGCAATCGTACAAGCGATTCCATTGAGAGTATGTATAACAGGACAGCCGCCATGGCCGAAATGATAATCAACTCTCCTGTGTCGAACATGAGAATACAGGCAACGCCAATAACCCAGTTTGCGGTTAAGGCAACCCACGGAGTGTGTGTTCGGTTATGAATGCGGCTCAATCCAGCCGGAAGATAACCGGCCCTTCCCATTTCGAAAGTTGCACGTCCTGCGGCAAATAGAATTCCGTTCAAGCTGCAGACAAGCCCCAGTCCTCCAACGGAAATGAGAAGTTGAAACAGGAAATGCCCGGTTGGCAGAACCTGCGAAAGAGCAAGTGGTAACGGTTTATCGAGTGCGGCAGCGTCGGTCGTGACTTCGACTTGTCCATTCACGACTGCAAGATTCTCCGGTGCCCAGACCACTCGTTCCCATCCGCCTACGCCCACTGAGCAGATCAGGACTCCGGTGGCTAAAACCACGAGGGTCGCCAGCGCTGAACCAAAGCCGACCAGCACATCTCGCTGGGGGTTCCGTGCTTCTTCGGCCGCATTCGCGACACCCTCGATCGCCAGGTAAAACCAGACGGCAAACGGAAGAGCAGGAAAGAGACCAGTCCAACCTTTCGGCCACGCATTGGTGACGAGATGCTCAATCCGAACATGTGGGACAGTGATTCCCATGAACAGCAGCAGCTCGCCAACAGCAAGGATGGTAATCGCCAACTCGAAGAGTGCGGTCTGTTTGACACCCCAGAGATTGAGAGCGGTGAACAAAGTCAGAGCACAGACAGCGACGAATTTAACGTCGACTTCGGGCCATTTTGTTGAAACGTATGCGCCCAGCGCCATCGCAATTGCCGGTGGGGCGAAAACAAACTCCAGGAGCTGGGCCACTCCTGTAATAAATCCACCAAAGTGCCCGAGTCCACGGAGAGCATAAACAAACCCGCCTCCTGCTTTCGGAATGGCACATGCCAATTCGGCATAGCTCAGCACAAATGCGATATACATCAGCGTGACGAGAAAGAAGGCCGCCAACAGGCCCCCCGTTCCTCCCGCCGGAAGTCCCAGATTCCAGCCAAAGTATTCTCCAGAGATCACATATCCGACGCCCAGTCCCCAGAGTGTCCAGGGACCGAGCTTTTTGGTCAGATGAGGTGTCTCTTCGCCAGATTGTGCTGATGAATTCATTTCGCTCTAATCAGTTTGTCCCAGAGTCTCGTCATCTCAATGAATTTGGAGACCGGGAATTTCCTTGCCGGATGTGCGATGCAAATCTGGACCTGCGAATTCACGGGTCGAATTGAAAACACAGTTCAGAACCGCCTCTTTTAATCTTTTGAATTTCCTCTCGCAGGCGACTTGGGCGCCAGAATCTGAGAGAGCACATCAGGCTGACCTTCGATTCTTTCGAGTGTCGGAAATCGAGCTCCTCCATCGTAAGAAAGAACATGTGTTTGAAAGAAATCCTGCTTTTCGAAAAGCAGGGTGACCTTGCCATCCTCAGTCTTCGCAACAGACTTCTGAATTACTTCTGGTGTCCATCTGCGGTTGTTTACCGCGACCAATTTCATTCCGCTGCTGATGCCAGCGACTGCTGCAGCAGACTTTGGAGCCACGTCTTCTACGGTTCCATCTTCCAGCAGGATCAATCCCAGCGTGGATGACAAGTCGATCTTACCTGTGTCTGATTCGTTGGCTGAATAGAGTTCTGTCGGTGCTTTCTGATAAATCAGTCTCCATCCACTCTGTTCTACCCCTCGACTCAGTGAGGGTGCTCCGGGAAGTTTGACCCGGATGTCAAAAAACTTTTCCCAGTCATAAGGCTGTACCTGCTGCAGCGTCTCAACAACATCTTCAAACCGATAAGGTGCGACCCGCGGAGTCAGATTTCCACCTGCGTAAAAGACCTTACAGAAATCATCGAGACTTTTGGTTCCATCGCTCTGGGTTCGAATAATCGCATCAGCTTCCAGCCACACCATTGCAGCTTCGTCGTAGAAATCAGTTCCACGTCGACGATACCAGCCGTCCGGACGTGCAGCACGAAACTGATAATGTGCTGCAATCGCGGTGTCTTCCAACGATCGCCATTCTCGGCCGGTTTCATCATCCGCTCTGGCCGCAATTCTGGCGAAGTTGTCGCGTGCAATCTCCGGCTGCCAGATCCCGGATCGAGCCGCCAGGACAAGACCGTAATACTGGGTCAGCCCCTCATAGATCCATAGAAGATCTGTTTGTAGAGGCTGTTGATGATCCGAATGTGCCATGCCAGCAGGGCGACGATACTTGCCATTCCAGGCATGAACAAACTCATGACAAAGCAGCCAACCATGCCACGTCTTGCGATAAAGTGGATCGGTCAGCATCCCCTCTGGTCCTCGATTATCGCTCGATTCATGGTGTTCCATTCCATAGTGCCCAATGTGATCGCTTAGAGTTACGAGGAATCGATAAGAACGATATGGGGGTTCCCCGAACACAGCGTGTGTCTCAGTGACGATCTGGTCCAGCGCCTGTTTCATTTCTGCTGAAACATCCAGCGAGGCCGGATCGTCAGCGACGACACACAATGTATGGGCAGGCTTGCCTGTGGGGCCGATGGCCAATTCGCGGTAATGCTGTCCAAGGTTGACCGGAGAATCGCAAAGCGTTTCTATGGAAACGGGCTCAAAATCGATTCTGTTGCCGGTCGACTTCACGGGCGAGAGGGCGGTGCCAGCTTTCCATCCGGAAGGAAGGGTTAGTGATGCAGAAACCATCTGCTCGGCAATCGGCTGGCCGACCGGGTGCAGCACCAGCTGGTTCCAGTTAACAACTCCCAAGGCTTTTGTCGTGGAAGCAGACCGGGAAAATCCTGATTTCTCCGACGGCAGAAGGAATTCGACTTCCCCAGTCAGCGCGGTCACACCGGCGGGAATTGTCAGATGGAAGGCATGTGCATCGTAGTCATCCCGCCGCCACCTGATCGGCTTCTCATCCACCAGAAACTTCACTCCGACCAGATCCACGACAGGCCCCGTAGGCCCATGCTCCCCTTGAATCCACTTGGGATAGGCAAGTGTGAGATCTCCCGCCTGAACGGGAATGGCAAACTTTGCCCGGAGCAAATTGCGTGTAATGGCGGTTGCATCCACATCCAGGATAATGTGCTGAGGAGTTTCTCCAGATTGCAGAGGCAACGTCTGCAGCAGACTCACAGCCCAGGCAACTCCGAAAACGAAGCTACGAAAGCCGGACCGGAAAGAAAGCGTCATTCTGCTGATTCCAATTCTGTTCGAATCATTAAACATTGTGCGAACATCTCATAGGAGATCTCGCCAGCGTCACGAAAACGCATTGCTCCCAGCGCCCATTTACGGAGTCATCGACGATGGTTCGAATCCGCGTGGACCACTCGCAAACGCGTCCACTTCAAAAATCAAGGCATTTCCCAAACGGCAACTACCTGACGAAGCTAATGAGTTGCTCCCTCATCCATCCCGGGCGGTTCGTTGTGATGCCATTGACCCCCGCTTCGACTAACCGCCGAGCTTCCAAAGCATCGTCGACTGTCCAGACGTCGACACGCAGGCCTGCTGCACGGAGCTGCTCCACAAATGCTCGGTCGATCAGCGAAGATGCGGAAAGATCAACGCCATCCGCACCCGCCGCTTTAGCAGACGCAATCAAACTGTCCACTTTCGGGGACACATCTTCAACGACCCAAGTGGTTGACAGTTCCGGCCGTGCTTTTTTAATTGCTGTGATTGTCTGTACTGACGAGGAAATGATCCGGAGCTGATCGAGAGAGAGACCAGAAGCGTCAATCACATGAAGGACAGCTGGTACACCTTCTGGGCCGCACTTAAGTTCGACGAGAAGTCGCTTTCCGGTAGGGACCTGTGCGAGAGCTTGAGCTAATGTCGGAATCCGCTCCCCCGCAAACTTGGACTCCTTCCACTCTCCGACATCCAGTTGTCGAAGTTCCTGCAGCGTCTGCTCGGCGACAGCCTTCTTCACCCCGACAAGACGCTCAGTCGTTTCATCGTGAAAAAGCACCGGATGCCCATCTTTACTGAGAGACACATCGCATTCAGCCCATTCAGCTCCCTGCTCCCAGGCTAATTTCAACGATGCCAATGTGTTCTCAGGAGCATCAGCAGAAGCGCCACGGTGCGCGATGATTTCCACGCCCAAACGAGGACGTGCCACCCAATCAATGCTGCGGTGGACAATTTCATGGAGCCCTTCAGTCATTTCCGGATGTGGGCTGAAACAAATGACTCGCCCGCCCCCAAATTGTCCCGAAGCGACAGCTGTCGTTCCGATCATCACCCCCTTGGGGGCGCCGTTCTTTGCAATTTCCGTTTCAAAATCCGCCCACGATTCATAAGCGGGGAGATCATTGCGCCCTGCCGCAGCTAACAGCGGTCCCTGATGGTAATAAACTGAAAGACGATCGCTGGGCAGTCCGAGAACCTGTTTGCCGTTCTCTGAAAGACTCAATTCCACCGTGCCGACCCCACGTGCCCAGTGCTCTTTGTCCACAACTTTCGCATTCAGAATATTGAGTGACCATTTGTAGTCTGCATCGCATGTGGCGAGGTAAGCTCCAGCGCAGAATCCGATGTACCCACCACCGTTGCGAACGAATGTGCGAACCTGCTCTCGTCCATCCTCGCCGAGTGCTCCTCCTTGGGAGGAACTCATTCCACCCGGCATAATGATGACGTCGTAGTCATCCAGTTTCCCGTTACGAATATCCGCAGCTTTGACTCGGCCAACGTGCACGTCCGGACATTTGGCCAACGTGGAATACAGTCCATTTAATGCATTCAACCCGCTTCCGTGGTCGTCATAGACTGCAACGTTTTTTGATTGAACTGGGGGGACTCCGCATTCGGCCGCTACTGGAATCCAGAGCGACACTGCGAAAAGCAGGACGCTCGATTGAACGCATCGCAGAAAGACCATTCTCAACCTCGTTATAGATGCAGTTGGCGAAAGTTCGACGCACGGTAACTTTAAATGTACATGCCTCAGCAGAATTGAAACTTTTTTCACCCCATCCCGGACCGATACGGTCGAGGCCATTTCAAAATCGCAAACTTGGGTTCGGTCAGGTTGCCGTGTGGGGCAGGGCGGATGTGTGACGGAGTTCAATGAACGACATCGCTTCCACTCCGAGTGTTTCTTCCTGCTCTGAAACCCTCAATTCCCGACTCTGGAGCAGCTGGTGAACGCGGCTCATCTGCAATGTCCGACTTGTCGAACATCGGAAGATCATTTCGACTTCAGCGAGAAATCAATAACGTTCTTTCCAGGCTTCACCTCGGCAGTCAGTTCCGACTTCTCGTGATACTTTTCCGGGAGCTTCTCGGGTACAGCGGGACTGATCATTTCACCAGCCGCATAGTTGCCCTCCTGTCCGGTCGTAATTTTCACTTTATACGTCCCCACAGCCGCACCATCGGCAGACTGTGAATAGACCAGCGAGTACCTCCCGTCAGCGTCGGTCCGACCGAAGGCGGGGCGACCGGACTCAGGATTAAATTCCACCAGTGCATCGGCCAGTGGTT
>CALLWY010000162.1 GCA_938015865.1 uncultured Planctomicrobium sp. | reverse complement strand
GCTGAAGCGAATCGCCGAAATTGATGAAATCATGTCCGCGCCGAACTTCTGGGACAACCAGGAGAAGGCTCAGGATGCCATTGCGGAAATGCGTCGCCTCAAGGCCGTCACGAAGCCACTGGGCGAACTCATCCAGGGCCTCGACGATCTGGGAGTCCTTCAGGAGTTCGCGGCCGAAGATGACTCCGCCGAGATCCTCGAAGAGATCAATACTGCGGTCGAGACGCTCTCCCAGAAGTTGAGCGCCGCCGAGCTTCAGGCCAGCATGAAGAACCCGGAAGATGCCGGGAATGCCTACCTTGCCATTCAGGCGGGTGAAGGGGGGACCGACTCTGCCGACTTCGCTGAAATGCTCATGCGCATGTATCTGAACTGGTGCGCAAGCAAAGGCTTTGAAGCGGAAGAAATCGACCGTTCCGATGGGGAAGAAGCAGGAATTCGAAATGTGACGCTCCTGATCAAGGGAGATTATGCTTTCGGTTACCTGAAGGGAGAAACAGGAAACCACCGTCTCATCCGGATCAGCCCTTTCGATTCCGCCGGGCGACGACACACCGCTTTCGCCGCAGTCGACGTCACCCCCGATTACGGGGATATGACTGACATCGAAATCGACTGGGAGAACGAAAAGGAAGTGCGGGAAGATGTGTTCCGTGCCGGGGGAGCCGGTGGCCAGAAGGTGAACAAGACCAGCTCCGCAATTCGTCTGACTCACTTGCCGACCGGAGTGGTTGTACAGTGCCAGAATGAACGCAGCCAGCACCAGAACCGGGCGTTAGCCCGCAAGATGCTGGTGGCCAAGCTCTACCAGATTCAGCAGGAAAAAGAGGCACAGGCCATTGCGGCCCGCCGCGGAGAGAAGTCGAAAATTGGATTCGGTGGGCAGACCATTCGCCATTACGTCCTTCAGCCACAGCAGTTTGTCAAGGACGATCGAACAGACCTGAAGCAAAGCAATCCGCTTGAAGTCCTTAATGGCGACCTAGACCCCTTCATTGAGTCCTACCTGCGATGGAGCATCGCAAAATAAAGAAAAACAAAGTGTCCCGGCCCAATGATAATGGAACCGGGACACTTTGCTTTTGCCTTGCGCTTGTCTGAAACCAATCTTTCCGGAGTCATCATGAACCCTAACACACTGGCAGAGCTGGCCCGATACGACACCCCGACCGTTTGCAATGTGATCGAGCTGTTTGACGTTCGTCCGCGGAATACGGGATATATGAACAGCTCCATCAAATCATGCTTTCCGAATCTCCCTCCGATGGTTGGATTCGCTCTCACATCCACATTTCGCAGCTTTGCCCCTCCACCCAAAGGAGGGAGCTACGGCGGACTGACCGACCAGATTGAACTTTTTGCGGAGCATCCCGGCCCCCCTGTCATCGTGTTCCAGGATCTGGATGAGCCGACCGCTGCCGCCACCTTTGGTGAGGTGATGTGCACGATGTACAAGTCATTCGGAGCGACCGGACTGATCACATCCGGGGCCGGACGGGATCTGGACCAGGTGCGTGCACTCAATTTCCCAGTCTTCACCAACGGAACCATCTGCTCTCATGGATATTGTCATATTCCACAGATCAATGTCCCGGTCAGTGTCGGCGGGATCATCATTGAGCCCGGTATGCTTCTCCACGGAGACTGCAATGGAGTGACCACCATTCCCCTATCCATCGCCAGCGAAATCCCGGATGCCTGTGCGGAACTGATGGCCGCAGAACAGGTGCTTCTGGATTATTGCCGAAGTGGAAACATCTCTCCGAAAGGGTTGGTTGAAGCCCGGCGGGAGTCAAACGAACTCATCGCAGCCCTGGGCCGACGTCTCTCCCGCAAGACCTCGTAGCCGAGTCCCCCCAACAGAACGCGTTCACTGACATCTGTAACGCCAATCACACCAGTCTGTGACAGTGAATACTCCTTCAAGCGATGACGGTAGACCGTCATCGCTTTTTTGATGGCACCTGGTCCCGCTCCAACGGCCACTCAGTTCACAAAAAGAAAAAGGCCCCGGAAGTTTTTCCGGGGCCTTTCGAGTATCAACGCCTCATTCGGAATCACTCATCCGAAGAGAGGTCAGACAACGACGGGACGTCGCCCAGAGTTGTCGTTCCACCACCGAACGAGCTTCCGTTTCCTCTCGCAGCCCCTTCTTCTCCTTCGTTGAGGAGTTCGCGTCGGGCGGCCAGAATTCGGGCATGTTCTTCGCGGAGTTCCTGCTGGGCCTCTGGACGAATCCGGACTTCCGCATTCTGATGGCTCTTGAACCCGGTTCCTGCCGGAATCAGGTGACCAAGAATGACGTTCTCCTTGAGTCCGACAAGGCCGTCGGTCTTGCCAGCAAGGGCAGCTTCTGTGAGGACCTTGGTCGTCTCCTGGAAGCTGGCTGCCGAGATGAAGCTTTCACTTTGAACAGCAGCCTTAGTAATTCCCAGCAACTGCGTGCTGGCGCTGGCAGGACGTGGCTTGGTGAATTTGATGAGGCTTCCGCCACTCGCTTCGATCTGCTCGTTGACTTCGTCAATCGTCTCGATCGGAACGATATCACCAGCCTGGAATTCACTGTCACCGGGATCGGTCACGCGGACACTTTCCTGCAGACGGCGATTCACGCGGCGGAATTCCCATTTATCAATGACCACCCCTGGCAGCAGGTCGGTATCGCCGACATCGTCGACACGGACCTTGCGGAGCATCTGGGAGATCACCAACTCAATGTGCTTGTCGTCGATCCCCACCCGCTGGGCACGATACACATTCTGGATTTCGTGGAGCAGGTACTGGGAGACCGCTTCTTCGCCGCTCACGCGGAGAATGTCATGCGGAACCAACGGACCACGCACCAGCGCGTCCCCAGCTTTGACCATATCCCCGGAGTGCACCAACACGTGCTTACCGTGAGGAATGATGTGTTCCACCTGAGTGCCATCGGCACCATGGATCACGATCACGCGTTTGCCACGCTTACGTTCTGCAACGTGTTCCACTTCCCCGTCGATCTCTGCGATGATCGCAGGATCTTTCGGCTTGCGGGCTTCGAACAATTCCGTCACCCGCGGAAGACCTCCGGTGATGTCCTGGGTTCCAGCAGCTTCTCGTGGCTGCTTCGCCAGAATTGTTCCGGCGGAAACCTGATCCCCCTCTTTGACTTCGAGGTTGGCACGTTCCGGGATGTAGTAGTAATCGAGAATCTTTCCGGTGCTGTCCTCGATAATGATCTGCGGATGCAGGTCACCCTTGTGCTCGATGACAGTCCGTCGGATATGACCTCCGGCATCCTTCTCCGACTTGACGGAGCGGCCCTCGATCAGGTCCTCGAATCGGATCCGACCACCAATTTCCGCAAGAATCGGAACAGCGTGCGGATCCCATTTACAAAGAACCTGACCCGCTGTGATGGTCTCGTCTTCCTTGACCATCAGAACGGCCCCGGCTGGAACAGAATACTTCTCCAGCTCGCGGTCCTTCGGGTCGATGATGATGATCTCACCCTGCCGGGCAAGCACGATGTTCTGACCTTCGGAGTTGACCACGCTGCGAATACGCGCGAACTTCACACGCCCCGCCTTACGGGCACGCAGGTCAGACTTCTCGACGTCAGACTGAGCGGCTCCCCCGATGTGGAACGTCCGCATCGTCAGCTGCGTTCCAGGCTCACCGATACTCTGGGCTGCAATGATTCCGACAGCGAGTCCTTCTTCCACCAGCTGGCCAGTGGAGAGGTCCATTCCGTAGCAGAGCTTGCAGATTCCCAGTTCCGCTTCGCAGGTCATCGGGCTGCGGACCTGAATCTTCTCCAGCCCCATTTCCTCGATGCGTCGAGCGATGGAATGCGTAATCAGCTCGTCTTCGCGAACAATCACTTCGTCGGTAATCGGGTCGACGATGTTCGTCCGACTCACGCGTCCGCGAATGGCGTCTGCCAGAGAAACCTCCACCTTTTCTCCACGGTACTGCGTCCCGCGGGTCACCCCCTTGGTCGTCTTGCAGTCATCCATGGTGATGACGAGGTTCTGACAGATGTCCGCCAGCTTACGGGTCAGATAACCGGAGTCGGCCGTCTTCAGAGCGGTATCAGCCAATCCCTTACGAGCCCCGTGGGTGGAGGAGAAGTACTCCAACACCGTCAGACCTTCGCGGAAGTTGGACTTGATCGGAGTTTCGATAATTTCTCCGCTCGGCTTGGCCATCAGACCACGCATCCCGGCGAGCTGACGAATCTGCTCCAGTCCCCCTCGAGCACCCGAATCTGCCATCAGGTAGATCGGGTTCACATATGCTCCCTCGTCCCGGATATCCGCCTCGAGGTCTCGTTTCATGGCCTCGGTGATCTTTTCGCGAGCATGCGTCCAGATGTCAATCACCTTGTTGTAACGTTCCTGGCCGGTAATCACCCCGCGCTCGTACAGCTTCTGCTGCTTGAGCACTTCTGCTTCCGATTCGGCAATCACCTGCTCCTTGTTCGGAGCCACGACGAGATCGCTGCTTCCGAAGGAAAGACCACTGCGAGTCGATTCCTGGAATCCGATCGCCTTCATCTTGTCGAGAAGTTCGATCGTTGCCCGCTGCCCCAGAAGGAGGTGGCAGTCGGAAATCACGTTCGCGAGATCCTTGCTCTTGAGGGCCAGATTGTAGAACGGCATCCGTGGATCAAGGATGTCGTTGAACACAACTCGTCCCGGGGAGGTCTCGATGAGACTCCCTGGACGATAGGACTCAGCCCCTTCTCCCTTGACCGTCTTTTCCTTGGGAAGTCGGACCTTCACCATGGCATGGCGGGAGACTTTCCCTTGCTGATAGGCCGTCAGACATTCTTCTGGCGACGCAAACACCATCCCTTCGCCTGGCCGCCCGGCCCGACGCAAGGTGCAGTAGTAGCAACCCATCACGATATCCTGCGACGGCGAAATAATCGGAGCACCGTTTGCAGGGCTGAAGATGTTGTTGGTGGACATCATCAGCGTGGTGGCTTCCACCTGTGCTTCGATCGACAACGGCAGGTGAACCGCCATCTGGTCGCCGTCGAAGTCAGCGTTGAACCCTTTACAAACCAGCGGATGAACACGGATCGCGTGCCCTTCCACCAGCACCGGCTCGAATGCCTGAATCCCCATTCGGTGAAGTGTCGGAGCCCGGTTGAGCAGCACCGGATGGTTGGTGATCACTTCATCCAGAATATCCCAGACCTCTTCATCCCGTCGCTCAAGCATGCGCTTGGCAGACTTGATGGTGTCTGCATGGCCGAGTTCCTTGAGACGTCGAATGATAAACGGCTGGAACAGCTCCAGAGCGATCTTCTTTGGAAGTCCGCACTGATGCAGCTGAAGCTCGGGGCCGACCACGATCACGGAACGGGCAGAGTAGTCGACCCGCTTTCCGAGAAGGTTCTCACGGAATCGCCCCTGCTTCCCTTTGATCATGTCGGTCAGCGACTTCAACGGGCGATTTGATGACCCCAGCACCGGACGCTTGCAGCGGCCGTTGTCAAAGAGAGCATCGACCGACTGTTGAAGCATTCGCTTCTCGTTCCGGACAATCACTTCCGGAGCGTTGAGGTCGACCAGCTTCTTCAACCGGTTATTCCGGTTGATGATTCGGCGATACAGATCGTTCAGGTCGCTGGTGGCGAAGTTCCCCGATTCCAGCATGACCAGTGGACGGAGATCCGGTGGGATGACCGGGACGCAGTGAAGAACCATCCACTCAGGACGGTTATCGCTATCCCGCAGTGCTTCGATGATCTTCAGTCGTTTGATCAGATCCTTCGTCTTCTGCTGACTGCCGGTCTCCTTCAGCTCCTTACGAAGTTTCGCAGACTCTTCTGCAAGATTGAGACTGCTCAGCAGGGAGTAAATCGCTTCCGCTCCCATCTCAATCTTGAACTCGTTTTCGCCGTACTTCTCACGAGCTTCGCGAGCCTCATCTTCTGTCAGAAGCTGACAGCGACGCAGTGGGGTGTCTCCCGGATCCGTGACGACGTATTCTTGGAAGTAGATCACCTTTTCGAGACTGGTGGTCTTCATGCTCAGGAGCGCCCCCAGACGACTGGGCATGCTCTTGAAGAACCAGATGTGCACCACCGGGGCGGCCAATTCGATATGGCCCATACGTTTGCGTCGAACGCGGCTGTGAGTCACCTTCACACCGCAACGATCGCAGATCATCCCCTTGTACTTCATCCCGCGGTATTTACCGCAGGCACATTCCCAGTCCTTCTCCGGGCCGAAAATCCGTTCGCAGAACAGACCATCCCGTTCCGGGCGATAGGTTCGGTAATTGATCGTTTCCGGCTTCTTGACTTCGCCGAACGACCAGCTGCGAATGTCATGCGGGCTCGCCAGAGAAATCTTGATGGCCCCATAATCGTTCACGCGATCGTAGACGCCTTCACCAACGCTCATTCGTTCACCTTCCCAATATGTCCTGGGAGAAATCAGTTATTCCAGATTATCCGCGTTCGCACCAAGGGGGCCTCCCGCTCCACAGGACCTGTCGACCGGTGGAGCGGAGCCATGTCGTCGTGACCCAAACCAATCAGTGCCTGTTGGCCGATCAAGAGTGGGTCTTCTCCAGCTGCATATTCAAACAGAGCCCGCGGATTTCGTTGTTCAGCACGTCAAAGCTGGCGGGCGTTCCAGCTTCCAGCGTGTTTTCTCCTTTGACCATCGATTCGTAAATCTTGGTCCGACCTTCCACGTCGTCGCTCTTCACGGTGAGAAGTTCCTGGAGAATGTAGGCTGCTCCGTATGCCTCGAGAGCCCACACTTCCATTTCCCCGAATCGCTGACCTCCGAATCGGGCCTTTCCTCCCAGCGGCTGCTGCGTAATGAGCGAGTAAGGACCGGTGGCACGAGCATGCACCTTGTCGTCCACCAGGTGGTGGAGTTTGAGCATGTAGATGTACCCGACCGTCGTCTTCTGCTCGAACTTCTCTCCGGTCCGACCATCGTTGAGCTGGATCTTCGCTTCTGTCGGCAGACCAGCTTCTTCCAGCACCCCGCGAATCTGCTCCTCGGTCGCACCATCGAACACTGGACAGATCGCCCGGAAACCGAGCTTCGCAGCGGCCCATCCCAGGTGGGTCTCAAGAATCTGCCCCACGTTCATACGGCTGGGCACCCCCAGCGGGTTCAGGATGATGTCCACCGGAGTTCCATCATCCAGGAAGGGCATATCTTCCACTGGAAGAATCTTGGAAATCACCCCTTTGTTTCCGTGGCGACCGGCCATCTTGTCCCCGACGGAGATCTGCCGCTTCGAAGCCACGTAGACCTTCACCATCTGCAGCACGCCATTGGGAAGCTCGTCCCCACGCTTCATGCTGTTCAGCTTCTGGTCCGCTTCATCGATGGCCTCTTCGACAAATGGCCACTGCTCCTTCATGAGTTTGCGGAGATCCGCCTGCTTCTGCGGGCTACGGACGTCCAGCTGATCCTGGCGACTGACAAACTCGCGAGCGTACTGGGCGACCGCCTTCGCATCGTCAAGATTGCGAATCTCGGCACCGTCATCGTTCGTCAGGTGCTTACCAAGCACCTTCTCATATTCAACGAGAAATTCCTTGAACTTCTCGGCAATCCGATTGTGACCATCCTGCTCAATCTTCTTGAGCTGTTGATCGAATTCCTTCCGGTCGCTTTCGGACAGCGACATCCGGCGAGAAAACTTCTCGGTGTGGATGACGATCCCTTCAACACCGCTGGGGACTTCCAGCGATTCGTTCTTCACGTCTTCTCCGGCCTTCCCGAAGATAGCATGAAGAAGTTTTTCTTCCGGAGTGAGTTCGGCCTTCGCCTTCGGAACGACCTTACCAACGAGGATGTCTCCCTGCTTCACGCGAGTTCCCACAGCAACAACCCCATCTTCGTTGAGGTGCCGCAGTGCCTTCTCACTGACGTTCGGAATGTCACGAGTGAATTCCTCGCGTCCGAGTTTGGTCTCGCGGATCTCGACGTCGAATTCGTCGATATGGATCGACGTATAGACATCGTCCTTCACCAGACGCTCAGAGAGAATGATCGCGTCTTCGAAGTTGAACCCTTCCCATGACATGAACGCCACAAGAACGTTGCGCCCCAAGGCGAGCATCCCGTTCTGGGTCGCGGCGCTGTCTGCGAGAATTTCGTCCTTCTTCACCCGCTGCCCCACCGAAACAATCGGCTTCTGGTTCAGGCAGGTCCGCTCGTTCAGTCCGGTGAACTTGTGAAGCGGGAATCGGTTTCCATCCACCTCGAC
>CALLWY010000161.1 GCA_938015865.1 uncultured Planctomicrobium sp. | reverse complement strand
GCGCGCTGCTGCGGTCCGGGCCGCCAGTCGTCGTGGCTCCAGCATGACAATGCGCCCCTCCCCAGCCAGACCTGCATCCAGTAGCGCAGGGGGAACCCGTGTTGTTTTTCCCGCTCCCGTTGGGGCGCGCAGGACGAGTGAGCTGGTTGATTTCAGCTGGGAGATGATCTCCGGAAGAACATCATCAATTGGAAGGGGGGTAAGATCAGAGGACGACATGTGGAACAGAGAGCAAAGGGAGACAACCGGAACGACTCTGGGGGGCAATTTGTTTTCATCGCCATTCTGAATCAGGTCCGGGTGTTGGCAAGTTTTTCGAGCAGAATCGAGACGAGCGAGGTCCATCCTGTCTGGTGGCTGGCACCGCACCCGCGGCCATTGTCCCCGTCGAAGTATTCGTAGAACAGGATGAGATCCCGCCAATGCGAATCAGTTGCATAACGGGACTCGTGTCCGTGAGCCGGGCGGGCCCCCTGTTCGTCTCGCTTGAAGAGTTTAATGAGACGATGTGACACTTCGCAGGCCACCTCTTTCAGGTTCAGATACCGGCCGGATCCAGTGGGACATTCAACCTTCAGCGAATCCCCATAGAAGTGGTGATATCTCTGCAAGGCTTCCACGATGAGAAAGTTGACCGGAAACCAGACGGGGCCCCGCCAGTTGGAGTTTCCGCCGAACAGGGCAGTGGTGGACTCTGCGGGATCGTAGCTGACGCGGTGCTCTTCTCCATTCAGGTGGCAGACATACGGGTTTCGCTCATGAAACTTCGACAGGGCACGAATCCCGTAGGGAGAAAGGAATTCCTTCTCGTCCAATACGTACCGGAGGAGCCGGATCAGCTTTTCCCGTGAGGGAATTGCGAGGAGCTTTCGGGTGTCTTCGATATTGCCATCTTCTTCCGGGTCGGGTTGCAGGTAGGAAATGTGCTGCGCCAGATCGGCCCGGTTTTTGATGAACCAGTCGAGCCGCTTTTTGAATCCGGGAAGCGAGTCGATCTGTCGTTGTTCAAAGACTTCAACGGCAATCAACGGGATGAGTCCGACGATGGAACGGATTCTCATGGGAAATGTTGTGCCGTCGACCTTCAGGACGTCGTAGTAAAAGCCATCGTCTTCGTCCCAGAGTCCGGTTCCTCCCATGGCGTTCATTGCGTCAACGATCTGGACGAAGTGCTCGAAAAACTTGGAGGCGATGTCCTCATAGGTCTCATCGTAAGTTGCCAGCTCCATGGCCATCGCCAGCATCGTTGAACAGTAAAAGGCCATCCATGCCGTGCCGTCGGCCTGTTCGAGCGTCCCGCCATTGGGAAGAGGCTTGGAGCGGTCAAAGACGCCGATGTTGTCCAAGCCAAGAAATCCACCAGAGAAGAGATTTCTCCCTTCGGGGTCTTTCCGGTTCACCCACCAGGTGAAGTTCATCAACAGTTTGGTAAAGGCCCGTTTCAGGAACGGAACGTCCCGTTGTCCCCGATCGCCTGTCATCTTGTAGACGCGCCAGCACGCCCATGCGTGAACGGGAGGATTCACATCCCCAAAGGCAAATTCGTAGGCAGGAAGTTGACCGTTCGGGTGCATGTACCATTCACGGAGAAACAACAGCAACTGCTGCTTGGCAAATGAGGCGTCCAGCCGGGCGAACGGCAGCATGTGGAAGGCCAGATCCCACGCAGCGAACCAGGGGTATTCCCACTTGTCCGGCATGGAGATCACATCACGGCTGAACAGGTGCCGCCACTCGCGGTTTCGCCCGTAGAGATGACCTTCTGGAGGACGCGGCTGACCGGGATCTCCGTTGAGCCAGTCCTCGACAACGTAGTGATAGAACTGCTTGGAGATGAGGAGGCCCGCGTAGGACTGCCGACTGATCGCTTTCTCCTCGTCCGTCATCGATTGAGGGAGAATGGTGTCGTAGAACTCGTCACAATCCTGAATTCGCTGCTGAAATGTCTTCTGGAATTCTGGACCGAACGGATTCGCACCGACGAGATGGTCAGGTGTCAGTCGAAGCTGAACGGTCTGGCTCCCCCCGGCGGGGAGTTGAAGGTGATAGACCGCTGCCACTTTCGTCCCAACTTCATTGGGGTTAACGGCGTCTTTGTTTCCATGGATCAGATACTCATGGAATGCATCTTTAACATAGGACTTTGGATCGCCGTATCCGAAGAGTCGAACGGAATTTGTTTCGTTTTCCGTGAAGATAAGCTGGGGGTATTGACCATCCGGACCGGGACCGACTGTCCACTGAAACCGCCCGAGCGAGACCTGATC
>CALLWY010000160.1 GCA_938015865.1 uncultured Planctomicrobium sp. | reverse complement strand
CGTGATGGGGATCGCTCTCGCGCGCGATTACACAACATTTTTGTTGTTTCGAGTTGCCATTGGAGCATCATTTGTAATCACGCAGTATCACACGTCCATCATGTTCGCCCCGGGCTGTATCGGGACGGCGAATGCCACGACTGCCGGATGGGGGAACCTGGGAGGCGGTGTCACGCAGCTGGTGATGCCCGTTTTGTTCGGAGTGATGGTCTCGACATTTGGTCTTTCCGCAGCGACAGGATGGCGGGCCTGCATGTTCGTTGCTGGTCTTGTTTGCTTCCTGACAGCATGCGCTTACTACTTCCTCACTCAAGACACTCCAGACGGAAACTTTTCCGATCTCCGTCGAAGCGGTCGAATGCCTCCTTCGAAATCCAGGCGAGGTACGTTTCTCGAAGCATGTCGTGATTATCGGGTCTGGGTGTTATTTATCACTTACGGCTGCTGCTTCGGAATGGAATTGACGATCGACAACATCGCGGTCCTCTATTTCCTTGATCATTTTGAAGAGTTGAAGCAGGGGAATCCCGTTCATTCGCTGAGTACAGCTGGAATGATCGCTGGACTCTTCGGAGGGATGAATCTTTTTGCTCGTGCACTGGGAGGGATCATTGGAGATCGATTCGGTGCTCGGTGGGGATTGTCAGGAAGAATGCGATGGCTGTTTATCGCCGTATTCTGTGAAGGGATCGCTTTAATTCTCTTCTCGCAATCTCGGCATCTGGCCGTTGCAGTTCCAGCTCTTCTGCTGCTCGGACTGTTTGTAAAGATGTCGAATGGAGCCACGTATTCTGTTGTCCCATTCTTGAATCCACGTGCTCTGGGTTCTGTCTCCGGCATTGTCGGAGCCGGTGGAAATGCTGGAGCGGTTCTTGCTGGGTTTCTTTTCAAAAGCCCTGCGCTCGGCTGGCCAACTGTCCTGCTTGTGCTCGGTGGATTTGTGACGTGTGCCTCTTTTCTGAACTTGACAGTGAATTTCAATAGCGCTGACGAATCTCTAGACGCAAAGACGGTTCGAACAGGTCTGTCCACGCCTCAACTCTCTGCAGACCACTCGATTCCTGGTGAATGCTAAGCGAGGTCGTTCAATGAGTTTCCCGAACTCCGACGTTCCATGGACGGTTGTTGTCATTGGCAACGGCATGGTGGGACTGCGATTCTGTGAAAAGTTGGTTGAGTTTGATGCAGCTCGAAAATATCGCATTGTCACATTCTGTGAAGAGCCGCGAGCTGCTTACGATCGCGTTGGGCTAACGTCATTCTTCGCCCATCGCGATGCAGAGAAGCTCATGCTGGCCAGACTCGACTGGTATGAGCAAAACGGAATCGAACTGCATCTGGGAGATCGTGCCGAGTCAATCGATCGACAAAAGCAGATTGTTCTCTCTCAAAAAGGGGTGGTCATCCAGTATGACGCCGCCATTCTGGCGACCGGATCCTTTCCCTTTGTTCCGAATGTCCCGGGAATCGACAAGCGGGGAGTCTTTGTTTATCGCACGATTGAGGATCTTCAGAGGATCATCGATTTTGGAGGTCGCTCGAAACGATGTGCCGTGATCGGTGGAGGATTACTCGGCCTGGAAGCAGCCAAAGCGGCCTATGATCTGGGGCTCGAGACTCATGTGGTCGAGTTTGCTTCCCGATTGATGCCAAGGCAAATCGATGATGCGGGCTCGCGGATTCTTGTCAGCAAGATTCAGGAGCTGGGAGTTCAGGTGCATCTCAATAAAAGCACCAAGGAAGTCCACGGACAAGGAGGCGTGGAAGAACAGATTGAATTCACGGACGGCGGGCGGCTGGACGTGGATATGATCATCGTCTCGGCAGGCATTCGTCCTCGCGACGAACTTGCACGAAAATGCAATCTGGAAGTGGGAGAGCGGGGAGGGATTCGCGTCAATGACCGTCTGCAGACATCTGACCCCAATATCTATGCGATCGGTGAATGTGCCTTGCATGGAGGAATGGTCTACGGTCTGGTTGCTCCTGGTTACGAAATGGCTGAGTGCGTTGCGGCGAACTTGACCGGGAAGGATCGACTTTTCACTGGGACAGACCTGTCGACCAAATTAAAGCTGATGGGAATCGACGTTGCCAGCTTTGGAGATTATGAGGCAGGGCCAGAACGTGCGACAGCACTTTGCTTCGAAGACCCCTTTGCGAAGACGTATAAAAAACTCGTCTTCAGCCTGGACGGTCAGAAATTACTGGGGGGAGTGCTGGTCGGCGACGCGTCCGATTATGGACGCCTTGCGATTCTGGCCCGTACTGGATCACCTCTTCCCCGTGCACCGCATGAAATGATCGTGGGGAATCGCTCTGCTGAATCCGACGGTGGCAGTGCTGGTGAATTACCGGACTCGGCGCAAATCTGCAGTTGCTATAACGTGAGCAAAGGAGCCATTTGCGACGCCATTCGCGAACAGAACCTGGATTCACCTGCTGCCGTGAAGGCATGTACGAAAGCAGGTGCTGGATGCGGTGGATGCTTTCCGCTTGTGACAGACATCTTCAAGTCGGAACTTAAAAAGGCAGGTAAATCAGTTTCCAATGCTTTGTGCGAACACTCTTCCTATTCGCGAACAGAGCTCTTTGCGATCATCAAGACGAAGCAGCTCAAGACATTTCCGCAGATCCTCGCACATTATGGAAGCGGTGCGGGCTGTGAAATCTGTAAGCCGGTGATTGCGTCCATACTGGCGTCGTTATGGAATGAACAAATCACCGATCCAGCTCATGAATCGCTGCAGGATACGAACGATCGGATGCTCGCCAATATGCAGCGTGGCGGCTCCTACTCGATTGTCCCACGAGTTCCGGGAGGAGAAATCACGCCAGAAAAGCTGATTGTTCTGGGAGAGATCGCTCGCGAATACAACCTGTACACCAAAATCACGGGGGGACAGCGAGTGGATCTCTTCGGAGCTCAGGCATATCAGCTTCCGGAAATCTGGGAAAAACTGGTGGATGCTGGGTTTGAGAGTGGCCACGCCTACGGCAAAGCATTGCGGACGGTGAAAAGCTGTGTTGGGTCAACGTGGTGTCGTTACGGGGTTCGTGATTCCGTTGGCTTCGCGATTCAGATTGAGAATCGGTACAAGGGGATCCGAGCTCCCCACAAAATCAAAATGGCAGTCTCAGGATGCACGCGGGAATGTGCCGAAGCTCAATCGAAGGACGTCGGGCTGATCGCTGTGGACGGAGGCTACAATTTGTATGTCTGTGGGAACGGGGGAGCGAAACCACGACATGCCGAGTTACTCGCTGCGGGAATCGACGAGGAGACCGCCATCAAGTACATCGATCGCTTCTTGATGTACTACATCACGACCGCTGACAAACTCACCCGTACTTCAACCTGGTGCGAAAAACTTGAAGGAGGGGTGAACCATCTCCGCGAAGTGATTATCGATGACAAGCTTGGTCTATGCGCTGAGTTGGAAGCAATGCTGCAGCGCTCGTCGATACCTACCAGTGCGAATGGGCAGCCGTAGTTCGTGATCCGGAAATGAAGAAACGTTTTCGCCAGTTTGTAAATACCAATGAGGTGGAACCCTGCATCGAGATCATCCATGAACGTGGGCAATGTCGCCCGGCAGACTGGCCTGATGAGTTGATTTCACTGCAGCAGTTTCAGACCCTCCCACCACCGATTCGCCAGTATGAAGTGGATGAAGAGAATTGGGTTCGCATCGGGAGAGTCGATGATTTTCCAATCGATGGAGGCATGTCAGTTAAACATGGAGAGTCGCAAATTGCCGTCTTTCATTTTGCCAGCCGGGGGGAATGGTATGCCTGCCAGAATATGTGCCCGCACAAAAAATCATTTGTCCTTTCACGTGGCCTGACCGGCGATGAACAGGGAGTTCCAAAAGTCGCATGTCCACTCCATAAGAAAACGTTCTCGCTCAGCACGGGCGAATCCCTGTCCGATCCGGAATATTCCATTTCCACCTTTCCCGTCCGGGTTGAAGAGGGAGAGGTCTTTCTCCTGTTGCCGCCGGAGGATGAACTCGATCGTCGTCTGGCAACAAAAATTGGGTTGCAGCTTGCGACATCTTGTGTGACCTCTTGTAGCAATGTCTCATGACATCCACGACGAAACCACTAAAGCTGGCTCAGTCGAACGTCATGAACGGCACTGCGCCGTTCAATCTGGCGGATGATCCTCCGACGTTCCTCGACACGTTGCTTCAAGAACAGCATCAGTTGACGGCCGTCGAACAGTTTTCTCGCGATCAAGACGCCCTCGACGAGACCTCAGCAATCGCAGAGTCACGTCTCCTGCGATACTCTCGACTGCTTCCTGCGAGTCCCCCGGGAGTGGGCCAGCAATATGCGTTTG
>CALLWY010000159.1 GCA_938015865.1 uncultured Planctomicrobium sp. | reverse complement strand
AGTATCAGCGAGGAGAGATGTGGCATCCTCATCAAAAGCAGAAGTTCATCGATTCGTTGCATCGCGGATACCCGGTTCCAGCGATCTTTCTTCATCAGGTGGGACGGGAAGAACCTAACTTTAACATCATCGATGGGCAGCAGAGGCTGGCCTCTCTGCGCGATTATCTGGATCTGAATGACCCTCTTCGGATTCCAGAACTGAACGGGCGGACAAAGTTGAGGCTGCCCCAGGGAATTCGGGAACAGGATGTTCCGTGGGCGGGGAAGAGCTTTCCTGAGTTGGACAAGGAGCTTCAGGTTGAGTTCCTGAATCGGGAGTTGCAGGTTCAGTATATCACGGCCTCACATGATGATGAGATTCGAGATCTGTTTATCCGGTTGCAGGCCGGGACGCCGCTGGCACCCCAGCAGATTCGTGATGCCTGGCCAGGTCGCCTGTCCCCTTATATTGAGCGTTTGGGGGGCAAGTTCAACGTGTCTCCCACTGTCCCACTCCTGAGTCTGATTGACGGACGCGGGGACAGGTCAGCTACGGATGAAGATTCGGACGCGGGGCGGCGTGACAATCATGTGGTGAAGCGTCAGGTATGTGCTCAGTTGCTGTTGATCTTCCTGCGTCGTGAAGAAAATCTGAAGGACATTCCCAGCATCGGCTCCAGACAGCTGGATCTGTTTTATTATGTCGATTCTGCTTTCCCGACAGAATCACAACTCCACCTCGCGAAGGCCTTTGAGGAGCTGCTGCAACTGACGGGGCGCATTGTCCACGGGGCACTTTCCCGCCTGCAGAATCGTAAGGTGCTTCCGAAGCTGGAGGTCTTTTCTCTCTTTATGTTTCTCCAGGAGGCGAGGAAGCACTATGAGCTGGAATTCGATCAGGGGTTTCTTTGGAGGCTGACTGAGTTCGTGGCTAAGTACGAAGATGACTTTGCGGGACCACGGACGAAGTCGTCGACAATCTCGGGACATTATGACAGGTGGCTGCGAGCGCTGGCAGCAATGATCGATGGTCCGGAAACACGCTTTATCAAGGAGCGTGAGGCATCTGGATTTCTGGATCCTGAACTGGAGAGTCAGTTTGGTGCATTTGCGTGAAACATCTGTCAGCGTACTGCGGGCTGATGTCGTCAAAAATAAAAGAGGGAGTCTGCCGTTTGGAACCAGGAGCAGACTCCCTCTTTTTGCGTAAAAGGGGACATCCGAATCACTTCGCTTGTGGGATATCGACCTTGATGTGCAGGTCCCGCAGCTGGCGCTCGTCGACGGTATTGGGAGCTTCCAGCATCAGGTCGGCGGCCTTCTGGGTCTTCGGGAACGCAATGACGTCACGAATGTTGTCACTCTGGCTGAACAGCATTACCCAGCGATCCAGTCCCAGTGCGATTCCCGCGTGTGGGGGGGCACCGTAACGGAGCGCCTGAAGGAGGAAGCCGAATCGGGTTTCTGCTTCTTCCGGGGTAATGTTCAGCAAATCGAAAATCTTCTGCTGAATCGCGGGATCATGGATTCGGACGCTTCCGCTGGCTGCTTCATAGCCGTTGCAGACGAGGTCGTAGGACTGGGCCCGGACCCGTCCAGGATCAGTCGTCAGGTACTCAACGTCGTCCGGGTGGACGGCGCAGAAGGGATGGTGTTCGGCATCCCAGCGTTTTTCCTCTTCATTCCATGTGACCAGCGGGAAATCGAGCACCCAGGCGCAGTTGATTTCGCTGGGATCGTACAGCTTGAGGTCACGACCGAGGAAATTCCGCAAGGCAGCCAGTGAGGCACAGGTGACCTTGTAAGTGTCCGCCACATACAGAAGGAGGTCTCCGTCCTCCCCTTCCATCCGCTCGACAATGGCTCGCTGTTCGTCGTCGGAGAAGAACTTGGCGATGGATGATTCCAGCTTTCCACCTGCGACTTTGAAGTAGGCCATCCCTTTGGCGCCGTATTCACCGACAAGATTCTTGAAGTCGTTGTCGAGAATACGACGGCTGTATTTTTCGGCTCCCCCTTTAACGCAGAGCCCGCGGACCTTGCCGCCGTTCTCGATGGTCGATTTGAAGACGCCAAAGTTGCAGTTTTCGACCAGATCCGAAATGTCTTTGATCTTCATGCCGAACCGGAGATCAGGCTTGTCTGTCCCGTAGTCCCGCATTACCTCTGCATAGGTGTAGCGTGGCAGTGGCAACGGATGATCCTTGCCGCGGAGATCGCGGACCAGTCGGCCGATGAGTCCGTCGATTGTCTGGAGAATGTCTTCCTGTTCGACGAACGACATTTCCACGTCGATCTGGGTGAATTCAGGCTGACGGTCGGCACGGAGGTCTTCGTCCCGGAAGCAGCGGGCAATCTGAAAGTACCGATCGTAGCCGGCCACCATCAGAATCTGCTTGAACAGCTGGGGTGACTGCGGAAGGGCGTAAAAGGCGCCTTCGTGGACCCGGCTCGGGACCAGGTAGTCGCGTGCTCCTTCGGGGGTGCTGCGACCGAGGATGGGGGTTTCAATCTCAAGGAAGCCGTGCTCGTCGAAATAATCGCGTGTCGCCTTGGTCAGCTTGTGACGCAAGATCAGCTTTTCCTGCAGGGCAGGGCGGCGCAGGTCAATGAATCGGTACTGGAGCCGGAGTTCTTCGTTTGCCAGATGCTCGCTTCGCGGCTCGAACGGCGGAGTCTTGCTCTTGTTGAGGACCTTGAGCTTGAGCGCGCGAAGTTCGACATCCCCGGTGGCCAGTTTGGGATTTTTGTTTTCCTCCCCACGGGCAACGACTTCTCCGGTGACCTGAATGACATCTTCGTGGCGCAGTCCGCTGGCCTGTTGCTGGACTTCGCTGGATTCATCCATGCGGAAAGCGATTTGCGTGATCCCGTACCGGTCGCGCAGGTCGATAAACACGACCCCGCCATGATCGCGGTATTTGTCGACCCATCCGCACAGCGTGGCGGTTTCGCCGACATGTTCCGGACGGAGTTCTCCACAGGTTCGAGTGCGTAACACGAGACCGATTTCCTTTATTCATTGCCGGTTACGGCGGGCAGAGACGTTCAACCCGCGCGTTGGCCCATTCGGATTGTCCTGAAGGGCGCATGCTGTCCTCGCAAAAGAGAAGCGGGCATTATAGGGGACATTTGGCCGCCCACAACGTTCGCTGATGTGGAATGTTGGACAGGGAAAATTGGCTGATTTGCCGGAAATTCGCTGCGGGATCGGGATCTGGAGTGCCGGAGCAGAGAGCGGGGAAGGGGGATGGGCCTCGCCGGGAGTATCCTGGCCGGGCCACAAGGCAGGAGGGGACCGTTCTGAAGAGGAGGCCGGAAAACAGGCTTTCAACGATAAAAGTCGATGAACCGCACCACAAACGTGTCCGGGTTGGAATGGAGAAGACTCTCAGGAAGAGTGACTGCGAAATGACCCCCGCTGCGATTTCCTTCGGACTCGAATAAGGAGTTTTCGCGTCGAACGGGTGAAAACTGAGGAGATTCTGGAGAGAGCGGTACCTCGGCCCCGTTCAACTTCGTCCAGCAGCGGATTTCAGAAGGTTGAGAGGAACTGACTCCCCAGCAGAGTGTTTCGTTTCCTGCTGTGACCTCCAGATGCTCCAGACCGTTCAGAGCCAGATGCAAATTGATCTGGCGGGGCCACTGGTTGGCATTTCGTGTCACAGTGACGGTGTCGATTCCCGGCGGAGAGTGGATCAGGAGATCCAGTGCATCCTCATCTTCGGTTAACTGAAGATGAATGGTGGTCTCTTCACGAGTCGGTCTGGCGGCATAGTTCATCTTCTTTTCGATCCCCACCGTGACCGGCTGGCGGGACTTGCGAGCTCCCTTCAACTCCAGCTTCTGGACATCGATGACCCAGCGGTCGGGGCCTTCGACCCCGCGAATCAGACGCATGGGGCCTGTGACAGTCACCTCTTTCCCGTTGTACTCCTCGACCTTTTCCTGAAGTTCAGGGTGCTTCTTGAATTCGAGTTCATACACGCGGCCATTGGTGGTAACGCGGGTTCCGGTCGTTTCTCCTCCAATCGCCATCAGCCCTGCCTCCAGCTTTCCGGTCACCGTCACGGGTTTGGGGCCGGATTTCGGCTTCTGGGCCGGGGATGTTTCTGCCAGCGCGATGGGGGAAAGCAGCATCGCGCAGATCATCACCGGACTGAAAATCGTCAGCAGGTGTTTCATTGAAACTCGTCCTTCCTTGAGTGAGATGGGTTTTATCCGGGGCTGACTTCATGCCCATTCGACCAGAAACAGCCAGTCTGTTCCGAAAGACGCTTCCCGGCAAGAGATGGTTCCCAAAGAAATTTGCAGTGCGTCACTCTCGACGCTGGAGTTAAAAATTGCCAGAATTTGTGAAATTTTTGTTGGTCAGGCCGATGACTCACGTCTGCCGGGGTTGCCGATGTTCAAAATCGTCTCGTAGATCATCTCGCAAGACGACTCTTCCAACAGGATCCCATAATGCCCGCCATGCCAGTTACGCCATCACCTCACTCCAATGCCGATTCTCTTCCGCCGGTCAGCCGGCTGGCATGGCTGATTGTCTTCCTGCTGGTGCCGGTGGCGCTGCTCAATTATCTGGATCGCCAGATGCTGGCAGCGATGAAGACGTCGATGATGACCGACATCCCGGACATCGTCACAGCGGAAAAGTGGGGGATTGTTCTCGGGTCGTTCAAATGGGTCTATGCCCTTCTCAGCCCCATTGGGGGATACTACGCAGACCGACTCAGCAAGAAGTGGGTGATTATTGTCAGTCTGGTGATCTGGTCCGCGGTGACCTGGGCGACCGGGCATATCAATACCTATACGGAACTCCTCATTACACGGGCGGTCATGGGGGTGAGTGAAGCGTTCTACATTCCCGCAGCCCTCGCGTTGATTACCGATTTTCATCGGGGGGACACACGTTCCCGGGCAGTCGGAATCCATCAGACCGGGATCTATATGGGGATCATTCTTGGTGGGTTTTCCGGGTATGTTGCGGATGAGCCGAGCCTGGGCTGGCGGTTCGCCTTCAGCGTCTGCGGGGTGATCGGGGTTCTTTATGCGGTCCCCCTGATGATCTTTCTGAAGAATGCGATTCCTGCTGAAAAACCGGAACAGCTCTCGCCCATCAAGGCGGGGGGGCTTCTTCTGCGGAATCCGAATTATCTTCTGCTCGTTTTGTATTTCACCCTGCCGGCCATGGCGGGCTGGGTGGTGAAAGACTGGATGCCGGACATCCTCAAGCAGCAGTTCAATCTTGGACAGGGGAAGGCGGGAATGTCTGCCGTCCTGTACGTTCAGATTGCTTCGCTGATCGGTGTGATGCTGGGAGGGTGGCTGGCCGATGTCTGGATGAAAAAGACGAATCGCGGCCGGATCTATACCAGTGCGCTGGGGACCTTGCTGTTTCTCCCCTCGCTCTTCGGGGTTGGTAATGCCTCAACATTGATGATGGCGATCTTCTTTCTGATCCTTTTCGGTCTGGGCTGGGGCTTTTTTGACTGCAACAATATGCCCATCCTCTGTCAGCTTGTCCGCCCCGAACTCCGGGCCACGGGGTATGGATTCATGAATCTGGTCAGCATCAGTTGTGGAGGTTTTGCTGACTGGGGATTTGGTTTTCTTCGTGACCGTCACGTTCCACTGAATGTGATCTTCGGCGTGTTTGCCGGAGTTGCTCTGCTCTCTGCGATCATCGTGTTGATGATCCGACCGCCTCAAAAGGCAATCCAGACATGACCCTGCGCCGCTTTCACGGAATCGTTCCTCCTGTTGTGACTCCACTCCTCGATCGGGATACGCTGGATCTCCAGGGGCTGGACCGACTGCTGGAACGACTGCTCACTGGAGGGGTTCATGGTCTGTTTATTCTTGGGACAACGGGAGAAGCTCCGAGTCTGAGTTATCGTTGTCGCCGGGAGATGATTCAGGAAACCTGTCAGCGGACGGCGGGACGGGTTCCGGTTCTGGTGGGGGTCACAGATACAGCGTTTGTTGAATCCGTTGATCTGGCACGACACGCAGCCGACTGCGGAGCGGACGCTGTTGTCTTGAGTGCTCCATACTATTTTCCGGCCGGACAGACGGAACTGGAAAGCTATCTCCGTAATATCGTTCGGGAACTCCCGTTGCCGTTGATGCTCTATAACATGCCTGCACTGACGAAGATTACCTTCGAACCGGAAACACTTCGCCGTCTGACCGACTTGCCGCAGATGGTCGGTCTCAAAGACAGCAGCGGCGATCTGGACTATTTTCAGAATGTGATTCAACTTCGCGCCCAGCGACCGGACTGGTCTCTGCTCATCGGGCAGGAATCATTGCTGCCGAACGCCATCGCAATGGGGGGAGATGGCGGAGTGACAGGCGGGGCGAATGTTTTTCCGGCACTGTTTGTAAAATGCTATGAGGCGGCGGTTGCAGGCGATGAGGCGACCGTTGCCCGGTTGATGAAACTGATCGACGAGTTTCAGCAGATTTACAATGTCGGGAAATACGGATCCCGATTTATCAAGGGGACAAAGTGTTCGCTGTCGTTACTGGACGTCTGCAATGACGCCATGGCGGAACCGTTTCACCGATTCCATCCTTCCGATCGCGAGAAGGTCCGCGCGATCATCGATCCATTCAACCAACGACTCCAAGAGGCGCTCAGCTGATGTTTTCTCTCCGAATCCCAAGTGTCCTGGCCGGCCTGTTGACGTGTCTCCTGACTCCTCAGAGTCACGCTGGTGCGCAGGAGTTAAAGAAGCTGCACATTCATGCTCCGATCCAGAAGTCGGATCTTGGGGTCGGATTGTGGGCGTGGCCCATCCCTTGTGACGCCGATGGAGACGGGGATTTCGACCTGATTGTTTCCTGTCCAGACAAGCCTTCCAATGGAGTCTGGTTCTTTGAAAACCCCAGTGGCAGCACCGCTGAGAACCCGCTTCCGGCATTTCTCCCTGCAAAGAAGTTGAGCAGGACGGTTCATTATCTCACTCCGAGCTATGTCGATGGGAAGCTTCGGGTTCTGTCTCCCGGAGTGGAATATCAGAACTTCACATCCACCGGAATTGAAAAGTCGGTCAAGATTCCAATCGATTCGAAGCTGCTCTATCGCCCTCAATGGAATCAGCCGAAGGGACCGAAGCTGCGACATAATCAGTGGTCCTATGTGGACTATGATGGGGATGGAGTTCTCGATCTGATTGTCGGCATTGAGGACTGGAGCGAGTACGGATGGGATGATGCCTGGAATGAAAAAGGGGAGTGGACGCACGGCCCGCTGCATGGCTTTGTGCTCTGCTATCGCAATTCCGGGACAAACGACCAGCCGAAGTACGAACCGTATTTCTTCGTTGAGGCGGATGGAAAGCCGGTGGATACGTTCGGTTGTCCCAGCCCGAATTTTGCCGACTTCGATGGGGATGGAGATCTGGATCTGCTGTGCGGTGAATTTCTGGATGGATTCACCTACTTCGAAAACATTGGCACACGCACCGAACCCCGTTACGCCGCAGGGCGGCGCCTGACGAATGTCGATGGGGCTCCACTGGTAATGGATCTGGAAATGATCGTCCCGGTGGCGTTTGACTGGGACCTCGATGGTGATCTGGATCTGATTGTCGGCGATGAAGATGGTCGGGTCGCCTTCGTCGAGAACGTGACTCCCAAAGGAGCGAAGACACCAGTTTTCAAGTCTCCTGTCTACTTCCAGCAGCAGGCCGATACCCTCAAGTGTGGTGCTCTGGCGACTCCGTTTGTTGTCGACTGGGATGCGGATGGTGATCTGGACATCATCTGCGGAAACACTGCTGGATATATCGAGTTCATTGAAAACCGGAGTGGCCCCGGAGTTGCGGAGCCACGTTGGGCGAGACCGAAAAAGCTGGAAGTCAAAGGCCGCCCATTTCGGGTGATGGCTGGGCCAAACGGAAGTGTTCAGGGTCCGGCAGAAGCCAAATGGGGATATACCACGCTGAACGTTGCTGATTGGGATGGGGATGGGAAGCTGGACATCATCTACAATTCCATCTGGGGGAAGGTCGAATGGCTGAAAAACATTGGATCAATCCGAAAGCCTGCCCTGGCTGAACCCCAGCCGATTGAAGTGGAATGGGAAGGGCCAACGCCGAAGCCCGCCTGGACGTGGTGGAATCCCAAAGGGAAAGAGCTGGTCACGCAATGGCGGACAACTCCCGTCGTCCATGATTTCAACAACGACGGACTGCCTGATCTGGCCATGCTTGATCAGGAAGGGTACCTCGCCTTCTTCGAGCGCGCCCGAAAAGGGGACAAACTGGTTCTTCTGCCTCCGAAGCGGATCTTTGCCAATGAGAAAGGGGAACCACTTCGTCTGAACAGCCGCACGGCCGGGGGAAGCGGACGACGAAAACTGGCGGTCGTCGACTGGGATGGAGATGGGCAACTCGATCTTCTTTTGAACTCAGCCAATGCGGACCTCTACCGCGGGCTGGGAATGATCGACGGAACGTGGCGGTTTCAAAAAGTGGGGCCGCTGGCAAAGCAGAATATCGAAGGACATGATGTGAGCCCGGCGGTGACCGATTTCGATGGGGATGGGATTCCCGATTTCCTGGGGGGAGCCGAAGATGGACGGCTGTATCACCTTCGAAATCCTCGCTCGGCGTCCGTAGACACGACAGTTCGTGTTCCCGCAGCACCGGGAGTCCTCTCGGCAGAATTTATTTATGACGAAGCTCCTTTTCACAGCTGTCACGCCTCGACCATTGTCGAAACTCGCGATGGGGAATTACTGATCGCGTGGTTTGGCGGCAGTGCGGAAGGGAACTCTGATGTCGGGATCTGGATTTCCCGATGGGAAAACAATCGCTGGTCAGAACCAGTTGAAGTCGCGACAGGTCAGAGCGACGGCGGAAAGCGGTTTCCGACCTGGAACCCTGTTCTGTTTCAGCCGAAGAGCGGGCCGCTCCTGCTGTTTTACAAAGTTGGGCCAACGCCGTGGGAGTGGTGGGGAATGCTCATCACCAGTACCGATGGGGGACGAACATGGAGTGAGCCTGTCCGCCTGCCGGATGGCATCCTTGGGCCGATCAAGAACAAACCGATCGAGCTGGCCCCGGGAACAATTCTCAGCGGAAGCAGCGTCGAAGGATTGGAGCCGCCTCCATCATGGCAGATTCATTTTGAACGGAGCACTGATGGGGGAACCACTTGGGAGAAGATTTCTGTTCCTGCTCCTCCCGGAAGCCCGAATGCCATTCAGCCAAGCATTCTCAAGCTCGCAGACGGCCGTCTGCAGGCGCTGGGACGCACAAAGGAAGACAAAATCTTCTGGACCCTTTCCAGCGATCAGGGGAAAACATGGTCTGAACTGAAGCTGCTCGACCTCCCCAATCCGAATTCTGGAACGGATGCCGTCACGATTGCGGATGGACGTCATCTGCTGATCTACAACCATACAAAACGGGGACGGACTCCGCTCAACCTTGCGGTATCCGAGGATGGACAGAACTGGTCAGGAGCGGTTGTCTTTGAGTCCGATCCGGGCGAGTTCAGCTACCCGGCGATCATTCAAACCAGCGATGGTCTGGTCCATGTCACGTATACATGGAATCGTCGCAAACTCAAGCACGTCGTTCTGGACCCCGCGAAACTGAAATCAGCCCCGATCAAAGAGGGGCAGTGGCCGGAAGAGGTTCGGTGAAGGGCCAACTGAGGACGCGCTGAGCTGAAGCCGAAGTAACAACCCGCTTCCTGTTTCCTGATCCTGTCCATCTGTGAAACAGGAAGCGGAATGTCTGCGGCATTGATAAAACTACTGGTACCGGACTGACGCTTAACTCCGATTGAGGTCCAGTCGAAGCGACTGCTCTCAATATGAAATCGTCGCCGATTTCTGACAGGCCAGTTTTGAAGATCTGGTTCAAGGAGAGTCGGAGACTTCCGTTCCGACTTTGAATGTTGATTCTGCGGCGGCTTTCATCGATTCAATGGCTGGAATCAGCAGATCTGCGGGGAGAGCATAGGTCTCGGTCCGTCCCGCCCTCGCGATGTTGATTCCAATTGCACGGCCATCCAGATCGACAACCGGACCGCCGCACTCGATCGGACTCAGCACGGAATCATGCTGCAAGACCGCTTCGAAGTCATCGCGGCGGTAGCTGAGCTCTCCTCCCATCTGATTCTGGAATCCCACGCGCGAGAGCATTTCTCCATACTGAGGCATCAGTGTGACGGCGTAGGGAATCTCTTCATCCTGACGCCGGATTTTCAGAGTCAGCGTGTCGCCGGGACGATAGCCTTTGAGGGCTTTGACCAGTTGCTCTGCTGATGAGATGGTCAGATCATCCACCTGGACAACGATATCTCCTTCCTTTAATCCGGCTTGCGATGCAGCGGAGTTGGCGAAGACCTGTCGGATCTTCGGCGTTCCATCCTGTCCCAGTCCGACTCCAAGGTAGCCGTGCGAACTGGATCTAGGAATCTGACGACGCGGGACACTGAGGACCCCGATGGAAATCACTGAATCGGGCGGGAGTCCAGGAGTGACCATCCAGGCGCCGATTAGTGGGGGCTCGCTGGACCAGCTCACTGCTTCCAGCTTTCTTGCGTCTCCGTTGATCTTCAGCAGGGCCAGATCGAGCTTCTGATTCTGATTCAGAAGCTGAGCGGGGAACTGCTGCCCATCACTGAATTCAACCGTCACCTTGGCCACATTGGCTCGTAACTGACTTAACTTTGTCAGAATCCAGCCCTGACTGTCCACAATCGTCCCGAAGGCCACCTGCTTTCCATCGGAAAGGATGCGGACAGTCCACTTGTTTGCCTCGCTCACGACGTCTCGAAAGACGGAACGCATTTGCTGGCCGGTGAAAAGTTCCCCTTCACGAAGTGGCTCGGATCGAACCTGAGCATAAAGAGGGCTGGTCGCCACCAGACCGATTACAAGCGCGATTACTCCCAAAAAGGGAAAGAAAGATGCCGTGAAACGTGTGCGGGAGAACATGCACAACCTCTTGAGGTGAGAGACAATTTCGGCAAATGTCGCCTGAATATCTTACTCATCTGCAAGAGGAGTTGTCAGCTGTCTGTTCTTCAGTTGCGGCAATTTTTGAGAGACCCGCAAACTGACAATGAACGGCTTTCTGGAGATGAAGCAGCAATGGAAAGACGGGGGTTTTTCAAAGAGAGGCACTCAATAAATCGATGCGCTTCTCCTCCACCCTGTAAAATGAAACGACCGCATTCAATCATTTCGATCAAATGCGGTCGCTTTCGGGATGGATTGCCGTGAGGTCGCGTTTTTTCAAGCTGCCCAACCATCACGGCTGTTTCGATCCAGCATCAATTTCGCAAAACGTTTCATGGAGACGGAAACGGTGCGTTGACGCCCTGCCTGGCCGCGAGCACGACGAGCCCGTTCGGCTTCTGTCCAGCCAGACTGGATTTCCGCGCAGACTTTTCGGATTTCATCGGGGGACGGGACATAGATATCATCCCGCTCAGCTTCCATCTGGTAGTCGGTGTCGATCGTCGCTGACTGCATAATCATGGTACTCATTCCCGGAAGCTCATTTTCAGTTCGGGGTCCGTCCCGTGATGTGGTTTTGTTTTAACTGGAGATGGCATGACGCAATTGCCGTGCCCAGTCCACTTTTCAGCGAGCGAATCTGTCCGGTTGTTGTGCGTAACTGTTGCGAATAACGAGGGTTACGATCTGAGTTAGTTCCGGGTGTTCGCATCTCTGAGCTGTTTCGAGATGGAGCCGTTGTCGCGACAGTCTGCGGAATTCGGCTGATAAGCAGCCAGCCTGGTGGTTTCTCTACCGTTCTCTGCCGACCCTTGAGAGTCTGGAAGCCATTTTCAGGTTTGCACGCGGCAGAACGCAAAATTTCTTTTGCATCCCTTCTGACTCCATGCTCTCCCTTCTCCCAGAGTACTGGGGTGTTTGCCTCGCAGGCGGGTGTACGAATCCGATTCGATTGGCCCCTGAAGCCCCTTTAATGGGTCTGTTCGAACAGGAATGTTCAAGGAATCTCGAATTGCATGGTCAGCGGAAGAGAAATGGCACAGAAACTGCCTTTTCAATTATGGAACATGTTCTGGTTGAAATGAATTTCTATGTGCATCTCAGAGGGAGACATATCATGTTGAGCTGGGCGATTACGTTTCTGATTGTGGCGCTGGTGGCTGCGCTATTTGGATTTACCGGATTGGCCGCTGGGGCCGCGTCAATCGCGAAGATTCTCTTTGCTGTCTTCCTTGTTCTGTTTCTCGTCAGCCTGATTGTCGGGCTGTCGCGCCGACCAATGGTATGACCGCTCAGGAGCCTCATCGGTAGAGGGGCAAACAGCTTTTTTAAAAAGGCCGGTCTGGCTCATGCTGGACTGGCCTTTTTTGTTTTCCGGATTTGTTTGTCCCGTTTGTGATCTTTTTGCCTGCGAATGAGCGATGCTGTTCATTCAAATCCGCCATTGTTCGTGACGGAATTGCCTCGCCCCGGGTGTTTCTTCTCGAACGAACTCCTTCATTTCATTGCAGAATGTCCTCATGTCTCGGCACATCCTTTGCAATCCTCTTTTCCTGTCTTGGGACGAATGGAGTAGCGTCCCGCACGGTTGAACGCCTTCTCCAGGAAACATCAGTAAGGATATTCGCAATGCTGACTCGACAGGAACTCGAAGGGAAATGGAAGCAGATCAAGGGTGAAATCCGGAACCGTTGGGGGAACCTGACCGACGATGATTTCCAGCAGGTCAAGGGAGACGCGGAAAAACTGGTCGGCGTGATTCAGGAAAAGACAGGTCAGTCCCGGAAAGAGATCGAAGCTTTTCTGGACCGGGCTGCTGCCACGGGTCAAGGGGCAGTTCAGCAGGTTACGGAACGTGCTCAGCAATTTGCTGACGTTGCCGGCAAGAAGGTTCAGGAAGGTTACGAAGCAGCATCCCGTAATCTTCAGGACACCTACCACATGGCCGAAGAAGGGATTGAAACCGGATACAACGAAGCTCGCAAGATGGTGCGAACTCGCCCGATGGAATCGGTCATGACTGCGTTCGGCGTGGGACTGATTGCTGGCGTCGTTGTCAGTCTGATGATGCGATCCCAACGTTCTTAACGTTCCGTTCGCATTCGTGAAGACGTGCGGTCATCAGTACTGCGGAATTGACGCCAGACTCAAGAAAAAGGAGTACGATCATGGGGTTCCAATCCCGGATCTCGGAATATGAGGAGTCCTTGTCGAACGGGGCTCATGCGGCTCAGGAGTGGGTCGAGGATGTGGTCGATGCCCGTCCGCTCGCATCATTGTGTGCTGTGTTCACTGCCGGTCTGATGATTGGGGCCAGCGTCGGTTGCGCAATCGCCAAAAGCGGATCAAGGCAGACTCAGGCACGTTCGCGAATGCCTCAGCTCGATGACCTGTCTCACCGAATCGCAGAAGCGGTGAGTCAGGCCATCCCCAAAAACCTCAGCGGCCTCTTCGGTCGGTGAAATTGCCATCATTATTGACAAACAGTTTCACTGAACGAAGAGACCTGTTCTCAAAGTGCGAAGTAAAGCCCCATTCCCGAACTGAATCGCGGAGCCGTTGAGGATGTTGGATCAGCAGGATATTGAGCGTATTCAGTTCAAGATGAAGCGAATTCGAGGTCATCTTGACGATGATCTTCAGCGAATCCAGGAGGATGCGTCCCAGTTAATGGACTGGAAGTACTACCTCCGGAGACATCCTTTCGCCAGCGTTGCTGCAGTGGCTGCGGCCGGCTTTATGCTGATCCCTCGCTCCAAACCTCCGGCAGAGACCCGGGTCTATCTCGATCCGGACGTCTCCCGGGAGGTGACAGCCGGGGTTCATGAAGTCCGTATTGAGGAGGGTGAGCCGCAGGTCAAACAGGGAATGATGATGGCTCTCGGCACACTGGCGCTGAACACGTTGATCAAGGTCGGGATGAATTACGCCACTCAACAGGTCCGAAACGCGTTCCTCGGCGATTTTCAGACGGTGAAGCGAGACCACCATCAGGAGGCGAGATGATTCATCTTGGGAATTCTCATCAATCCACAGAGCACCCGTCCATCCCCCGGAAGGAGTCAAAGAGTGCGATGCAATTCGGACTCTCAGAGCTGGACCGTTATCAGAAAGAAGTCGGAAAATGGATCGAAAGGAACCCGGTGCTCAGTTTAGGGATCGCCTTGGCAATTGGACTGGGAGCGGGGTGGATGTTCAGACGAAATCGATGAACACCGACCCGGAGAACGCCTACGAGGGAATGCGGAGAAATGTCCTTGTTTTTGCGCAGGATGCTCTTCGTCTGGCTGACTTGCAGGGCCAACTCCTGAAACACGATCTGGCCGAGTTCTGGCAACGGTCCCGATTCGGCATTGTTTTTTGTGCCGCAGGGGCAGCGTTCATTCTCGGGGCTGTGCCTGTTTTGTTGTTGGGACTGTCCGAATTTCTGCAGACCACCTTCGAGCTTCGTTATGACGTTTCGCGCGCCATTGTTGGAGGAATCGGACTGTTGCTCGGGGGCGTGATGCTCCTGATCAGTGTTCGTCTCCTGGCAAAAGCGGGGAGCAGCCTGCAACGGTCCCAGACGGAACTTCGAGAGAACATCATCTGGCTACGCAAAGTCCTTAATCCAGACGACGAGTAAAAGGATCGCCATCAGGCAGATGAAATTCCACAATCACTTTTGTTATTGACGCATTACCCCACTCAGGAAGGTGACCCAATGGAAAGAACGCGAAAAGCACAATCGGAGTCCGGAGGAAGCCGTGCAGCGGCGGTTTCAGACGAGTCCCAGATTCGTCCTCTGGAAGACGTTGTCGACTACATGCGGACCTATGCCCGGCAACAACCGGAAATGGCAGCACTCTGGTGCTTCGGTATCGGGTTTGTCCTGGGTTGGAAGCTGAAACCGTGGTAAACCTCGCGATGGCCTTTCAATTCGACATTAAGACAGACATTCGATATTGAAAGGCGACAGCGGTTCGACGAAGGAGTTCATCGACATCAGTTGCCCAGGAAGCTGATGTCTGTGGGCTCCTTCGCGTTTTGAAGTGATCGGCTGGACCAGAACAGGTCGCACGTGCTTGCACGATCCATGATGTTACTACTGGAGCATGCTCGATTGGATCACGTTCCCTCTGCCGGTTTCACTGGAACAGGAGTGATCGTCAGCTTTGAGATCTGGTTCCGATGCTGACGTAGTGGCTTCAGGATTGCTCGCTCGAGAATATCGGCTCGCAGCTCCCATTCTTTGCTGGACAGGCCCGCTGCCTGATGAGTTCGCGCCATTTCTTTCAATGCCAGATTCAGTGCGCTGAGGCTGTGTTCCGTATCAGCGACTTCATACTTGCTTAACTGCCGCAGACTCAGCCGTAACTGCCAGCGCTGGGCGAGGGTCTGGGCAAGGCTGTTCATCAGATCCCAGCGAAGGGCTTCGTCCTGAATGAGTTCGGGATGGTCACAAATGAGTCGAAGTGCATCACCGACGTTCCGGACCGATTGATCAAACGCCGATGTGTAATACACGGTGTGAAGCAGATGTTGCAGCTGGACTTCAGGAACAGCTGGGTCACATCGACCAAGAATGTTGGCGGTTTCAAAGTACAGGAATGGGCTGACGAGTGGGTCGAAGGGTTCTTCGAATCCACAAAGTTCAATGACCGATTCGAGATCAGGCTGCGGGTTGCGGGCAACGGGTCCGAGGACCTTCAGGTACTCTTTGCGTCGCTGGTCTTCCGGGTCCATTGTGCGTTTAAGTTGATGGTTGACCTGCATGATGGTCGTCCGGGGGCGTTCCTGCAGGCGAGACTTCAGGGCAGCACGGTAAGCCCAGGGATCGTTCGGATGATCCCGCTGGATTTGATGAGCCATGCTGATGTCTTCCAGACGATCGGTCACTTCCTTCCCGATGTTGGTTTCTCCGAGCGCTTCCCGCAGGGTTCCTCCATGACGGCTCAGCAACTGACGCGTATGATCCCCTTTGGGGGCCCATCGACTGACTTCAATGGGCATCCGGAAGGCATACCGATTGTTCATCCCGGAATTCACAGCAGAGTTGCTGGCGACCATTTCTGCCAGTCGGTCTTTGGTCAGCGCCCCCCGTCCCAAAATGAGTGACCAGTCCCATCCCGCTTCGGCGAGCAGCTGCCGGGACTGCGGTGCCTTCAGGCGGTCAGCAAGTTTTTCATCCACAGCGGGCAACGTACCGGGACTTGCCAGAAAGATCAGTTCCCCGGGGATGGATTCGACGGCAAGAACATCTCCAAAGACTTCCAGCAGAGTTGAGGTGATTTCCTGAACGACATTCGGCCCCAGGTCGTAATAGGGAATCCGCTGAGAGAAAATGCCGTCGTCGCTCAGGTGGCGTCGGGCGGCCTGATAAAATTCTCTGGACAGCAATCCGCTGGAACCGGTGGCGGAGGGATGGACGAGCGGACAGGTGATCAGATCATATTGGACTTCGTGCTGAGCCCGGAGGGAGATCATCGGGTCCGACAGGCTGAATCGGAATGCTGGTCCGTTTTCAAGGTGCAGACCATTCACTGACTGACTCCTTAGCCACGTCAGCATCTCATGTGCTTTGGGAGAGCCATCGATGCTTTGAACCAGTCGAAGTGGCCAGCGATGGCACGCCATCAGGGATGCCGGATGAATTCCGACGACGAGGACTGTTTCCGGATCAGTGTGCATCGACAGCGGGAGAACGGCAGGGAGGATATCTGCGGGATGATGCGGGCAAATCTCCTGCCGTGGGGAATGAAGTCCCATTACCAATCCGTTTTGACGGTGAAGGACCTGGACCCCTCGTTGTCGCCACAGGCTATGGGAATCGACCAGCGAACTGAATCGCACAAGTTCGCGGGCATCGTCGATCCAGCTCAGTTGCGACTGGGAAATCCCTTGTCGATAGGACTGCAGCGCCATGCTGGAATTCAGAATCCGGTCGGTTTGACGGAGGTCGAACTGGCCGGAGAAGAGGATTCCACAAAGTCCCATGATCCCCAGGCTGCAAACGATTGCCTGCCGAACCCGACCTTCCGGGAGTCGGAATCGATGAAGACTCCACTGGGCCGCTGCGAGTGCGAAGGCAGCAAAGATCAGGACTAGAGCCGCCATCGGGGGGGACCACGGGAGTGCCCGGGCAAGCATCGTTCCCAATACCAGACACAATGGAGCTGCCCACGGTCCCAATTGGGACATGGGAAGAGGGCTTCTGTGATGAATCAATCGTCCAGCCAGATACCCAATCGGCAGGGTGAACAGACTCAAGAGAAGAATCCGCGACAGAAAGAGCAGATTGACATTCGGAACGGATGAGTTCAGCCGCAGGCAGATGTTGGTCCAGAGAGGAAACCCTACAGAGAGTATGCTGACAATTGCTGCCAGCATCAGGAATATCGAAAAGGAGGGGGTTATTCCCCGCCCACTCTTGAATCGCGAGCAGGCAACTCCTCCCAGCAGACCGGCGAGGAGTGCTGTTTCAGTGATGAGACTGACCGGAATCAGTTGTCCCGCCACCGAGACCGTGAGGGCCAGAACCCCTCCGAGCAGGAATAGGGTCAGGGCTGTTGAAATCGAGGTGGTGGTGTCAGTGGATGTCGCTGATGTTGCTAAGTCGATTTCCTCCGGTTGTGCGGGGAGGGTCGCGGTGCCAGTCGGGAAATAATATCCCAGCGCAATCATCACACAGGATGCTCCCATCGCTGCGATAACGATCCACATCGTCCCGGTCGCTGGAAGCACGAATGCAGGGAAGATGGCACAGGCAGCTGCCACACCTGCGATCCAGCTGAGACCGCGGCAGGAGGAGGAACGAAGCTCCAGCTGATGGAGTCGCATGACCATCAGGACCGGGGCCAGCGACAACAGGGTGATTGCCAGCAACACCACTCCGACAATGGCAGGGTTCTCCATGCTCTCCATCGAGAATCCATTCAGGACCGGCAACGTTCCCCTGAGGAAGACTGGAATCAGCAATGTCCAGACCGCAGCGAATGGCATCAGAAATGCGAATCGGAATCGCGAGGATCGTATCCGCTGAAACAGGATGGGGCCCAGTCCGTAGCACAGGACTCCGGTCAGAAGGAGTGCCGAGTCAACTGCCAGACTGTTTCCCAGCAAAATCCGCGTGGGGGCGACGGCACAGATCAGTAACAGCCCACTCAGCAGGCCCCAACAACATGAGTGAAGAGCATGCGACCGCAGGCAGCGAGAGAGACAGGATTTGAGCAGAGCCATTGGCGTCCTTGCCGACAGGGCACTTACTGAATTGAGTTAACGGCACCATCCAGGAGATCAATCCTGAGGAACATCCCGTTCCAACACAGGACTGATGGCAAATTCCCGTTGTCCGCTAACCACATTGACGGTGACAAATTGGGAGTTTGAAATCGCGGGAAGTCTACGGCAATTTTCCGTAACGGAACAAGATCGATCGGCGGAAATCGCCTGTCCGGCGCGTGATGAAGGGAGAAATGGGTTTGCTTGAGGAATGTTGAGAACCTCTTCGTTCCGCACCCGAATTGGAGATTTTGTTGAATAGCGGTGTCGTAAGTTCAGTTTTGGTTGCGGTTTGTGGTTCTCTGTAAGTGACTGTGATGATTGTTAATCACGATGCGAGGCGAATGAGGGTTGAGGCCGGCGGGAAAAGTCGATCTCTCAAGAAATTGAGAGAATCAGGCTTTCCCTGCCTGTTCGAAGTCTCTATGATTTCGCTTGTCAACCGACAAATGCGTGGAGGGTCTATCCCTTGAACGGGATCTTCCGCTTGCCACGGATGCTCATCGCTTCTCAAACGATGCCCGGGAGATGCTCTTCCGGGATATTGAGAACACGAGATGAAATGCTGGGATCACTGTGTCGAATGACGACGACAGTGTGCCAGTAACTGTGAAACAACGCTTTCCACGAGGACCGGACAGCATGCAGAATCCCATTCGAGCCGTACGGGAATAGCCCCTTTCCTGACTGCCAGTCGACGATGAAACGCTGTTAAAGCGGGCATCATCATGGCAGAGGAAGGAATTGGGGCTGGCTGCTGGCCACTGCTGAACCGCCTTCGGTCCAGAATTGAGTCGAAGCATCGAACACGTTTTCGATTGCAGCTCTGACTCGACTCTCATCGCAGGCATTGTCTCAGGCCGTTTGTGTTACGGCTGAGGGTCTCCGGAGCAGGTTTCCCGGGACCATCAACGCTCACTCGATCTCTTCTCCTTTATTCTGAAAATCTGGTTGCGAATCATGGATCTGAACAAAGTCCGTAATATCGGGATCTCCGCCCATATCGACTCGGGAAAAACGACGCTGTCCGAACGCATTCTGTTCTACACAGGGCGTATTCACAAAATTGGTGAAGTGAAGGGAGATGGCGATGGGGCGACCATGGACAGCATGGACCTGGAGCGTGAACGCGGGATTACCATCGCTTCTGCGTCGACGCAGGTGCGGTGGAACGACAACATCATCAATGTGATTGATACCCCGGGACACGTGGACTTCACCGTCGAAGTGGAACGTTCACTCCGCGTGCTTGACGGGGCGATCCTGGTTCTCTGCTCGGTGGGTGGGGTTCAAAGCCAGTCCCTGACCGTTGACCGCCAGATGAAGCGGTACAAGGTTCCGCGAATTGCCTTCGTGAACAAGATGGACCGGACCGGGGCCAACTACTACAGCGTTGTCAAGCAGATCAAGGAAAAGCTCGGCTCGACTCCCGTTCCGATTCAGATTCCGATCGGTGCAGGTGCCTCCTTCGAGGGGGTGATTGACCTGATCGATATGAAGGCGGTTTACTTTGAAGGGGATCGCGGGACTGTCGTCCGCCGCGACGAAATTCCAGCTCACCTGCTGGAAGAGGCACAGATGCATCGTCATGAGATGCTGGAAGCCCTCTCCATGTTCAGCGACGATCTTATGGTCGCCATGCTGGAAGAGCAGGAGATTTCAACCGATGAGATTCGCAAGATCATTCGCGGTGCAACACTGACTCAGTCCATCACTCCTGTGATGTGCGGATCTGCATTCAAGGACAAGGGGGTTCAGGAACTGCTGGACGCCATTATTGCTTATCTGCCAAGTCCAAAAGATCGTGTTGTGACGGCGATCGACATTGATGAGACAGAAAAACTGCACAAGTCCGGTGAGCTGCCTGAGCATGAAAACAAGCGGATTGAACTCAGCAATGATCCAAACGATCCTCTCGTCTGTATGGCATTCAAGACGGTGGTCGAACAGTTCGGGCAGTTGACCTACACCCGACTCTATCAGGGAACCCTCCGGAAAGGGGAAAGTTACACCAACACCCGTACCGGGAAGAAGGTTCGTATCGGACGTCTGGTGCGGATGCATGCTGATGAACGCGAAGATATCGACTTCGCCGAAGCAGGCGACATCATCGCCATCGTGGGGATTGACTGTGCCTCAGGGGATACGTTCTGCGGCGACGGCGTCAACTTCTCGCTGGAAAGTATTTACGTTCCGGAGCCTGTGATTCGCCTGTCGATCGAGCCAGCCCAGCGGGATGGAGCAGACCGGCTCGGCAAGGCACTGGAGCGGTTCCGTCGCGAAGACCCGACATTCCACGTGAGCTCAGATCCCGAAACCAACGAGACAATTATCGCTGGAATGGGACAGCTGCACCTGGAAATTTACATCGAACGCATCAAGCGGGAATATCGCTGCGAAGTGAACGTCGGCGAGCCGAAAGTCGCTTACAAGGAAATGCCGACGAAGACCGTCGAATTCAACTATAAGCACAAGAAGCAGACCGGGGGTTCCGGACAATATGCTCATATCGTCGGGAAGATCTACCCGCTGGATGAGAATGCTGATCCGACCTTCCAGTTCAATAACAACATCACTCAGGGACGCATTCCGGGGCAGTACATTCCTGCCGTCAAGGAAGGATTTGAGCGGGCTCTGGTGAAAGGTCCGCTGATTGAGTGTGAAGTGGTTCGCGTGGGTGCTGATCTGGACGATGGAAGTTACCACGATGTGGACTCGTCTGAAAAAGCATTCGAAATCTGCGGATGGGGTTGTATGCGGGAAACTCTCGAGAAGGCTGGAATGGTCCTTCTCGAGCCGATCATGCGGCTGGAAGTGGAAGCTCCGGAAGAGTATCAGGGGTCCATTACCGGTCACCTGTCCAGCAAACGCGGGGTGATTACCCAGACGGACACTCGCGAGGGAACTGCCTACATCAATGCAGAAATTCCGCTGGCGGCCATGTTCGACTATGCCAACGAACTGCGTTCAATGACGCAGGGGAAAGGTGGCTTCTCGATGGAGTTCAGCTGCTACAAGCAGGTTCCGAAGAACATTCAGGAAGAAGTGATCGAGCGACGTCGTAAGGAAAAGGCTGAGCGTGCCAAGAAATAACGGCTTCGTTCGCTGCTGAATCTCGATGGAAAAAGCCCGGAGTCCCTTCCGGGCTTTTTTCTTGCGCCGTTGCAGAGTATTGTCGAGCAACATTTGCCCGCTCATTCTGTTGTGACGAACCATGGAACTGATGCAGCTGATCGCGCCGTCCCTGTTGCTGTTCCATGTTGTGTGTCCATTTGTGGCCGGAGTCCTTTTGGCGTGCGGAGCCATTCGGTCCACCGTTCATGCTCGCTGGTTGTCGATTGGAACGAATCTGGTTCTGACAGGGACAGCTCTGGTTCTGTTTGTCTTTCTGAATCGCACCCCCCTGCCTGGGGTCACTTCGATTCAGTTCGTGGCGACACTTCCAACGGTCACTTCCACCTCGGATCTCGTCCACTATGTCATCTGGGGACTCATTCCGTCGACAGGGGGGCTTTTGTGTCTAGTCCCCTGGGTGGCGATCACCGCATTGCTGCTGACACCTTCGGAAGAGTTTTCTGTTGCCCGGCACCGGAGTCAGCTTCTGTCCGTTGCTGCCTTGGGACTTCTGATCACCGGCTGGGACATCGGTTCCATGCTGACAGGAACCTTTTTGTCTGCTGCCTTGATCGCCGAGCAGATCTGTCTGTATGGGAGAGATGAACGGCGATCAGCCTCACGTCTGTTTTTGACGTATCAGGTCATCGGGGGATTTTTGCTTGCCGCAGGCATCTCCATGATCATCGCAAGTCTCGGGGTGGTCCGTTCTGCTCCACGGGGTGTGCCGGGTGACAGCGTTGCCTCACTGCCGGAATTGATGTCTCTTCTGCAGGGAGCTCTGGAATCGCATCCCGCTGCCAGTCAGCTTTGGGGAGAATACCGAACGGTCCCGTGTGTCTTGATGTTGCTGGGGATCGGCATCATGGCAGCGATTTTTCCGGTGCAGGTCTGGATGTCGGAGGTGATCGATTCGTCATCGCTTCCGGAACGACTGTGGCTGATTTTCCGGGTGAAAGCCGTTCTGTTAATTGGCCTGCGCTGGGTGAACATTCTGGTTCCCGAGACATTTCACGGTTTAACGTGGTGGGGCCTGGTCATCTCTGCTCCGGGGGCCGTTTTTGTGGCATCACTCTTGTTCTCTCAGGCATATCTCCCGCGAATTCAAAGCAGCGCTGTGATGTGGACTCAGCAGTTAGCGTTCATGATCGCATTTGCAGCGACCACGGACTTTGACACATGGATGGGGGCATTGCTCGTCAGCCAGCTCGCAGGACTGGTTTTGCTGACGATAACGTTGACCACGATCACGGACCGGTTTCGTAGTATTGAACTGGCCTCCTATCAGGGCTTGAGCGCACAGGCGGGCTGGATTGCTCCGGCACTCGTCTCCTGCTGTCTGATATTGACCCTGACCCCGTTGGGATTGGGACTGTTGAACCTCTGGCTCATGACCGCGACATTGCAGGGGAGCGGTGCTCCCGGAGAAGTTTTCCTGCGGGGATGCTTTTTTGTCGCGAATTTACTGGCATTGGCCGGGCTTGTTCGGGTGACTCGAACATTGTTGACCGGAGAACGTCGGGTTCCTGAAATGTCGCCCATCCTCCTCGCCCGGATTGGTGAAACTCCTCCTGTCCGGACGCTGGAGTTAACCGGGGTGCAGATGTTCATCCTCATGACATGGGGAATGATCGCACTCATTACCGGCATCTGGTTCCCCCTCAGATATGTCAGCTTCTAAATGCGATTGCAGATTCACATGGATGCAAATCGCTGAAAAAGTTACAGTTGTTTCGGTTTCAGGCCACGAAACCAGCGCACTTGTCTCCTGCTGAGTCAGGAGTTCCCGGTGCAATACGATTGTGAAGTTTCGAGGTCATCGGAAGACGAGACGATGTTTCTGTCCTTCGTTGCGGAGGCTAAGAAGCAGGGCATTGAATCGAGTCGCACGGAGATCCTTCTCCAGACAACATCACAATCAGTTTGACTGACTTCGTCAGAATTCCGGCAGTTCAGGGAGGAACGCCATGTGTCAGCTCGATCATCAATTGAGTAAAGGACGGATGAGCTGGTACGTGCCGCTTGTATTGGCACTGCTGGGACACTTCCAGTTCTGCAAGGCGGAGACTCCGGAAGCCCCCCAGATGCAGTCGACTGGGGTGCAACTGACGGCGACCATCGCTCAACCCACTCCAGAACAGGACGATGCAGCGCTTCATGATGTTGCGATGATTGGTGAGGCCCATATCTGGGCTGTCGGGGATCACGGCACCATTCTCCGCTCGCGCGATGGGGGAGCCTCCTGGCAGTTTCTCTCGCTCACTCCCGAACTCCGGCGGTATTCGCTCAACAGCCTTTGTTTTCTGACAGACCGCGTCGGCTGGATCGCCGGCGGGACGGTTCTTCCGGTAGGGGGAGTTCCTCAAGGAATTCTCCTTCACACCAAGGATGGGGGAGAGACCTGGACGGTTCAGCATCAGCAACTCCCCTACTTACGATTCGTTCGCTTCTTCGATCTTGAGCAGGGGGTCGTTGCGGGGGACCGCTCCATAGCTGCTCCCTCCGGCGTTCTCGCGACAACAGACGGGGGACAACTCTGGACCCCGATGTCCTCCTCTTCGTCAGGACGATGGAACGCAGCTGCATTTGCTTCGCCTCAAAGTGGAATTCTTGCAGGAGCGCAGGGGAGACATGCCATCGTCGCTCGAGGGGCCATTCTCCCGCAGGGGGCAACCTTCTCCGGGCTTCGGGCCTTTCATGGGGCCTCCCTCGATGGAACTGGACGCGGCTGGCTGGCGGGAGAGGGGGCCCTGATTGTCCGGACTGACAATGGGGGAGTTTCATGGGAGCCGGTTCATACGCAGTTGCCGGTCCATCTCGGGGACTTTTCGAGTTTTCATGGAGTCTCCCATGTCGAAGACCATGCCTGGGTCGTGGGGAGTCCCGGGTCGATCATCTGGCATACTGCGGATGCAGGGCAAACCTGGGAGGCACAACAGACAGGTGACCCGATCCCGCTGGAGGCGGTTCGATTCATCAATCCTCGACAAGGGGCTGCTGTCGGGCAGTTAGGCCGGATCTGCATCACGCTGGATGGGGGTAAGAACTGGATCAATGTTCGAGGCCAGGGCCGACGGCTCACCTGTCTGGCGGTGCAGACACACGTCAAGAACGCTGCGATTTCGATGTTGACCCGCTGGGGGCTGGAAGAGGGATATCGGTCTGCGGTGATGATCGCCACTCGTTCCGATACCGGAGAGGATTCCCGATCGGCGGAGTTCGTTGATCTGAGACTCAGGCATGCTGTCCAGACCGCAGGCGGGGTTAAAGGGTGGATCGATTGGAGACTCCCCGTCGGACTCCCCAATCTGGAAAAGGACCGGGAGAAGCTGATTCGGGAATGGACTCTTCTGACTGACCAGCGGCTGGAGAAGGTGCTGCTGGAGAGTCTGGTCGCTGAAATTCGAATCTGGCGACCCTCTGCGATTCTGGTAGATGCTCCGGTCTCCGGAGAATTTACATCCGATCTGATACAGAAGGCGGTCTCACGGGCGATGATTGATGCTGCGGAACCGACATTTTCCCCGGAGCAGTTGCAACTCGCGGCACTTCAGCCCTGGACGGTCCGAAAACTGATTGCGTGCAGGTCAGGAACGAATACAGGACCCATCACTCAGGACCCGCATGAGGTTCTTCCGTATCTGCAGACGACATTGGAACTCGCCAGTGCTGAGGCATTCGGTCAACTTCGCGATGGCCGGACCGGGTTAACTCCTGTCAGTTATCTGGTGATCAAATCGGATCGTCCTTCCGGATCGATGACGGGAGCGCGGGGGTTGTTTCAGGATCTGGAGATCCCTCCCGGTTCGGACGCCCGCAGGAAGTTGCGTGTCCTTCAGTCTGAGAAGCTGGAAACGTTGATGGCTCAGGCAAAGCATCGTCAATCGATTTCGGCGATCAGTCAGCAGATGGCTGCAGATCCGTCAAAGGCCCCGCAACTTCTTGGAAAGATGAACCAGATTGTCGCCCCGTTGTCTCCGGAGCAGGCTGCAGCCCAGCTTGCAGAAATGGGACGGCTCGCTCATGAGAACGGGCAGTGGAATCTGGCAGAATCGATCTATGCAGAACTGGTCTCGCGCTACTCCGATCAACCTCCCGCCGTCGATGCGATGGTCTGGCTGGTCCGGTATTGGACCAGTGCAGAAATGAACTGGCAGCGTCTTCGTTCCATGCGTGCGATCGGAAGTCTGACGCGCGGGGACATTCAACCCGGGGAAGATGTTGCTCAGGCAAGTTTGCAGGAAGCGATTGAAACATTCCGAAAGCAGCCAACCCGAACGGCTGCCGCACTGAATACCCCGTCTCTGGGAGGATTCGGGAGGACAGAAACCAAACCGATCGAGCTGGCTGCGGGGACAATTCAGTCCATGGCAGGAGGAGGAGACGGGGGGCAATTCAGTCAGTATGAGTTGCAACTACGGCGATGGCAGATGGCTGCTGCCGCTGTGGCCAATGGGATGCGCGAGGCATATCCGGTGATCTTTGACGATCCACAGGTGCAATTCTCGATAGCAGCACTCTACCGGAGACGAAGCGAAAACCGGAAGGCGGATGAGATCTACGATACCTTCCTGCGGACATTGAGTGATGATCCCTGGCATGTGGCGGCCCGTGGAGAAGCGTATCTCCTGCGCCCGGGAGTGCAATCTCCCAAGCCGGTCGTGATCTGTCGGTCCACACAAACTCCTCCGATTCTTGATGGCATTCTCTCGGATGACTGCTGGAAGTCCGCGACGGAAATTCGGCTGGGAAATCATCGCGATTCGGAGATGTTTGTCGGTACTGCCTCTGCGTCAAAAAGTGCCTCAACCCCAACGGAAAGGGGAGCGGTGGTCTTTCTGGCACATGATGACCAGTTCCTTTACTTCGCAGCGAGTGTCCCGATTCATCCGGAACTCCCAACCGATCCACCCGAGCGCGCCGGGAGGAATTTCGATGCGGATTTGGACCGATTCGACCGAATCAGCCTGCAACTGGATGTTGATCGTGACTATGGGACCTATTACCGGTTCGACGTTGATCAACGGGGGCAGACCCGCGAAGCATGTTGGGAGAATTGGGACTACAACCCCAAATGGTATGTGGCAACGACCCGGGAACAGGACTCCTGGCGAATGGAGGCGGCCATTCCATTGGAAGAGCTTCTTCCCCCCGAACGAATTTCCGGGACCTGCTGGGGCGTTGGCATTACACGAATCATGCCCGGAATCGGTTCGCAAAGCTGGACTGGAGCAGGGGCGACTGTCCCTCAACCGGCTCTCTTTGGGCTGATGCGGTTTGAATAACGGAGTTCCAAAGCCTTAGCGGTGGGGTTCAGCGAATGCCCACATCGACACATCAGGAGTTGAGTCCCAACTGCTGTCGTTTCCAGGCGATGATGTCGTCGAGAATCTGACCCAGCGGGAGGGACGGTTTCATTCCGATGGCTTGCTCCAGCCGGGTGACATCCGGGACTCGGCGGCGGACATCCTCGAAGTCGCTTCCGTAGGCATCTTTGTAATCGACGTGCCTGATGGGAATGCCAGGGGCAATTCGCTGGATCACCTCCTGTGCCAACGTCGCTATGGAGACGTCCTGATCGCTTCCGATGTTGAAGATCTTTCCGACGGCCTCATCACATTCCGTCAACCGGATGATGCAGTCAACGACCTCTTTGACGTGCGCGAAACAGCGAACCTGTTTTCCATCGTCATAGACGACGACAGGTCCCCCTCGCAGGGCTTGCTCCACAAAGCGGGGAATCACCATCCCGTAGTTTCCGACCTGACGCGGGCCGACGACATTAAAGAAACGTCCAATGACAACGGGGAGCTGATATTTCCCGTGGTACGCAAGCGAAAGGAATTCATCAATCGCCTTCGAACAGCCATAGGCCCAGCGAGGCCGGGACGTCGGACCAAAATGAAGATCGTCTTCTTCGGTCCAGCGTTCCTTAGGGTTCTTGCCGTAGACTTCGCTGGTGGAGGCCAGAAAGAACCGGCATCCCGACAGGGCAGCCTGACGCAGCAGACACTCCGTTGGATAGATGTTCGTCTCGATGGTGCGGACAGGGTCTTTGGCGACCAGCTGGACGCCAACAGCAGCGGCAAGGTGGTAAACGACATCGACTCCACGAACCGCCTCGGTCAACAGCAACTGATCGGTAATCGATCCTTTGATCAGTGTCAGTGACGGGTGGTCAATGACCGCAGCCAGGTTCTCGGGCTGACCGGTTGAAAAGTCGTCAACAATCCGGACCTGGTGTCCCAGTTGAAGGAGTTTTTCCGTCAGGTGACTGCCGATAAAGCCGGCGCCACCGGTCACAAGACACTGAGCCATAGGTTGCCTTACCGGCCGGATCTTGAGGGGAGGGCCAAAGGAAGATCGAGATCAATGGAATCGACGCCACGACGTCGGTGCCGATGCTCAGATATGGTGACATTTCGAGCGACGTGCGTCCACTCTCGTCCTGAAAGGATTCAACCTGAAAAGAGACGGAAGATTCAGGCGGCAGCAGTATCTGACCCGTCCGGAGGAGGGTATTCGTACCGTTCATAAACTTCCCGGCAGTGCGTGTAAACCTGCTGCTGCCAGTATCGATCTGGTTCGAAGCGATTTTTCTTGTATTCCTTGTGTTCGTGGAGAGTGGCTTTGAGTTTCTCCTGAACTTCATCGAGCCCGTCGAGGTTCAACTCCCCGTAGATCCGGGTGATTTCCGTGAGCGGGTCCGCAGCGAGATCCTCATATTTGACTTCTGCCAGATTTCCTTCCGGAATCAGGGATTTGTCTCGCTGGTAGGCATGCCAGGCTTCCATATAGGTTTCGATCACGCTCTGTTCTGCATCGGGGTGATACGGGTCCCCGAGGGTGTTCTCCCCGATCATCGTGTTTCTCAGGTGGAGAGCAGAATTGAACACGTCAAACGGGTTGCGGCAGATGTAGACGAACTTGGCCTTCGGAAACAGCTCCAGCAATTGCTTGATGCGGTATGTGTGCGATGGGGATTTCATGATCAGCGGCTTACCGTGTCGGACGGTGAGCTTCTTCATGAAATGGATCATCGTGTCGAACCAGAGTTTCCGGTCTTCTGCCGGAAGCTCGTCCAGTCGGAACGAGCGGGTCCATTGCTTTTGGTCAAATGGCCGAAGAGGGAGCGTGTAAGGAGAGACCAGGCACATGGTGCACAGGGCAAATTCATCCTCCTGCGGGGCCTGCCAGTGTGCCTTCACGTTATCCATGGGGCGGGATTCCGGAACCATCCAGGCCGTGAGGCGGGTATTGATGGTTTCGGTGGAGAGAAAGTGCCACGGAAACAGTGTTTCGTAAAGTGTTGGATAGGCGTATCGAGGGTTCAGGCACATCAGGTTGTGCAGAAGCGTCGTCCCGCTGCGCCAATATCCCAGAATGAAGATCGGTTCCGGATGAATTTCTGTCCGTTTGATCTTGCGGCTGAAAAGGAGCGTCTCCACTGTTGCCATTGCGGAATTGTAGAGACCGAATACTGGCATCAGGCCGATCTGGAGCCATCGCGACCAGCGAAGCGAGGGCTTCAATTTCAGCAGTTTTAACATGGTGGACAACTTCATCCCGTGATACAGGATAAGGCCACCTTGCGAAGTCCGTTTCGGCTTGTTCTGGGAACCTGTCATCAAACTCTCTGGGGTCGCGATTCCGCACTGCTGATGCCCGAGTCAGCGAGAGGGAATTGATCCTTGTGCAGCAGACAGACAGTCATCGTAGATTTGGCGATCTGACAATGACCGAAACCTGATCCATCCCGCGTAATTTACGAAGTTCCCCGGCTGTTCGGCAACCGGAGGGTGCGAAAATCATTATTTCCCCGGTTCTGTCGGATTTTCTGATTGTTTCGATTGTCGGGGAGACAGGGAGATGTTGTCCGATCGCATGGTGCTTTCCCGCAACAAATCTCCTGAATCTTCAAACACTCGGAAACTCCCGTCCCATAGTTCGGATGTGACGTCGAGGCCGATGGTCTGCCAGGACCAGGTGGTCTGGTTCCCGCATCCCTTTTCTCAGAGTGCCTACTGTGCTGGCGTATGTCCTGTTTCTCATGGCAAATGCCATGCTGTTTGTTCGCCCGCAGGAAATCTTTCCGCAACTGGGGGACATTCAGCTGTATCTGCCGTGCATTGTCGGGGCGTTCATCTGTTCCATTCGTGAGCTGCATAATCAGCTCCGATGGAAAACGATGATGTACCAGCCCGTCAACCTGTGTGTGCTCGGGGTGCTGGTTGCCATCTTCGCTTCGCGAGTGTCCACAGGCAATTTTCACCATCTTGATCTCAGCCTGCTCGGAATGGCCAAGGTGGTGATTTATTACCTGGTGCTGGTTTCTGTTATCACCACTCCCCAGCGTCTTCGGCATTTTCTGATGTGGATTGCCATCTGTTCCACGCTGATGATTGCCTACAGCGTGATGGACTATCGGGCCTTTCGGGACCATTGGACAGGAAATCCAGAGTTTTACGAAGTGTTGGATCGCGAACGGGGACTGGACCCTTCGGAACGAACAGTTCTGCGACACATCCCTGACCGGGATGGGGTGAATGTCTATGGAGAGGAGATCTGGTTCTTTCGCTTGTGTGGACTGGGGGTGTTTCACGATCCCAATGACATCTCGCTGCTGATTGTCGCGACAGCAATTATCTCGGTCTACTTCCTGACAGATCCCAAACTCCCCGGAATCCGGTATCTGTGGACCATTCCGCTGGTCGTTGGGGCCATCGCCATGTACTACACCTATTCCCGCGGGGGACTGTTAGCGCTCGGGGGCGGGGGGATGGTCTGGTTGTGCTGCAAGTATGGCAGCAAAGTGGCCATCGCCTTGGGGGTGATGGCAGCAATTGCGGCGCCGGTTGCAATGGGACGGGCCGCGAACATCGATCTGTCGGAAGGAACCGGTCAACAACGCATTCAAATCTGGTCTGACGGTCTGTCAGCGATCCGAAATTCCCGAATCCTGTTTGGAATCGGCGAAGGTGTTTATCCGGAGATTGCCGGGCACGTTGCTCACAACTCGTTCGTTCATTCGTTCGTGGAACTCGGACTGTTTGGGGGAACTCTGTTCTTCGGGTGCTTCTTTCTCCCCGGATTCACCTTCTATCTGATGAAGCGGAACGGGTTTGAAATTGCTGACCCCGAACTCAGAAGGATGTTTCCGTACGTTGCGGCCATTCTGGCGGAATGGTGTATGGGAATGTGTTCACTCTCGCGATGTTATGTTCCGCCAACTTATATGGTGTGTGGGATTGCCGCTGCGTTCATTAACCAGGTTGGATTTTATCGGGCGCGTCCTCGCCCGCTGCTTCGGTTGACTCCTCGGGTCCTTAAGCCCTGGCTGGCAGGAAGCCTGACATGCTTGGCGGGGGCATATGTCTTTGTGCGGCTTTTCGCCCGCTGGGGTTAATACGCAAAGTCTCCCAATGACTGTGACGTCACAAACAGGTGTTCGGAAATGACTGTCAGTGCCAATGTCAGTGTCGTGATTCCCGCGTACAACTCGGCGAACACAATCATCAATACGCTCCAGAGCGTTGTAAATCAGACGGTGCCAATCGATGAAATTATCGTTGTTGATGATGGCTCACGCGATGACACGGTTGCGGTGATTCAACGTCACTTCCCACAGGTTCGTATCATCTCTCAGCCGAACGCCGGTCCGGCAGCGGCGAGGAATCATGGGATTCGGGAGTCGCGAAATCAGTGGATTGCGCTCCTGGATGCTGATGATTCGTGGTTCCCTCACAAGATTGAACGCCAGTTGCAGGAAATCGGGGATGATGTGGCACTGATCCATTCCCACACGGTGGGGGATCACCCGAAAAATACACAGCCACTGAACTTCGATGTCCTGTGGGAGCATAACTACATCGGGACATCAACAGTCCTGTTGAACAAGGTGGTGTTTGACGAAGTCGGCGGATTCAACGAGTGTCGGGATCTCATCGGCGTAGAAGACTATCACCTGTGGCTTCGAATGGCAGCGACCGGGAAACGGATCGTTACGGTCGCGGAAGATTTGTCCTGGTACACCCCGGCCGAGGGAAATCTCTCGGGACAGATTCAGCGGGTTTTGAAAGCAGAACTGCTCAACATCGATATCTGGCAAAACGAGTTCGGGATGGACCCCGCCCGGGCCAATGCCAAACGTGCGGCGGTGCTGGATGAATACGCCCGGTCACTGTTCTGGCTTCGGGATCTGAAGGGAGCCCGTCAGGCGTTTGGTTCGTTGATGAAGTTCGGGTTTTCTCCAACCGCGCTGGGGTTCTGGATGGCGACATTTGTGCCAGTCTCTCTGCTGAATCTGGGACGGAAAACGACTCAGACCAAGAACGAAGCCTTATTGCAGGCAGCCGTGGGGGCCGTCCGTTGAGCGTTCGAAAAAACATCATCGCTGGATGGTCCGCGCATCTATTCACGATGCTGATCGGGTTCTTCCTGATGCCGTATATCCTCGGCGTCATCGGGGAAGAACAATACGGGGCGTGGGTCTTCATTAACGCGATTGCGGGATATTCGTCGCTGGTTTACGCAGGTTTTGGGGCGACGATCTGCCGCTATGTCGCTGATCGTTCCTCACGCGAGGACTGGGATGGACTCAATGCCGTTGTCAGCACCATTCAGACGGTCTATCTCGGCTCAGCCTGTCTCGTTCTCGCCTTTACCGGGATTTGCGTCTGGTTTGTTCCAACGTTTCAGAACTGGAACTCGCTGTCAGTGACGCAGGTGCAGTGGGCCCTGTTGATTGTCGGGGCCACCATTGCACTGGGGATGATCGCCAGCGTCTATGGCGGCGTGCTGGTCGGGACGCAGCGACTGGACGTCAAACGTGGAATCGAAGTCACAACAGGAATTGTTCGTCTGCTGCTCACCCTGTTGTGTCTGCATCAGCGATTTGGACTGATCACGCTGGCCCTGATTTTCTTTGTCGTCACTGTTGTGGAGCACTCCGTCAGCGCCTGGTTTGCCTATCGACAGGTCCCGACACTTTCCGTGGGACCGTGGCATACCCGTCGCGATGTGATGAAGGAATGTTTCGGGTTCAGCGCGTTTAATGCGATCACGCTGGTCGCTGAATACATGATTTATTTTACCGATACGGTCATTATCGGATTTATTCTGGGGCCATTGGCAGTCGTGCCGTATCAGATTGGCCAGAGAATTGCCCAGATGATTCAGATCCCGATTGAACAGATCGGGGAGGCCGTTCTTCCCAAAGCGGGTGAACTTCACGCACGATCCCAGCAGCACGCACTGGGGCGTCTGGTGGCCAAGGGGATGGGACTTTCATTTCTGCTGTCGGGTGCCTTCCTGATTGGATCGTTCTACTTTGGTGGAATGCTGATCCGGACATGGATCGGGAAAGAGTATCCCGACAGTGCAACGGTCATGGTCCTTCTGGTTGGGGCTCAGCTTGTTTCCCTTCCGATGATCGTGGCACGAAAGGCATTACTTGGGTCCGGGAAAGTCCGCTGGCCCGCACTGGTGGATCTTCTCGAAGCGGGATGCAATCTGGTTCTCTCGCTGATTCTCATTCGCATCTGGGGAATTGTCGGAGTGGCATGGGGAACACTGATCCCGCTCATTGTCATCGAGCTGTCACTTCTTCTCCCTTATGCGATGAAAGAACTCGGCGTGAGTCGACGGGCCTTTTGGACGGACGTCATTGCTCCCCAGTTCCCCGCGCATGTGGCCCTGATCGTTTTCTGTGAAATTGCACAGCGATACGTTCCCGCCTCCGGTTGGGGACCATTGCTGGCTGTAACACTTGGGGGTGGTGGTGTCCTTCTTGGAGTCCGTGCGGTCCTGTACTGGCTGGAGAAGCGGGAAGTTCATCAAGCGGAGATCGCATCTGCCAGTTCGACGGAAGCATTCGCGGGGTAAAACAATGTTGGACGTCATTTCATCACCAGAAGAAAGACAAGTTGATGCCGCACCGACATCTGTCGGGGGGCTGACAGTACGTGTCATCGAGTCCGACGGAATTGCGGAAGCACTCTCGATCTGGCGAAAACTGGAATTTCGACTTCGAAATCAATCAGTGACAAATAGTGCCACCTGGGTGGAGAACTGGCTGGCTGTCTATGGGGTATTGCAACAGCATCAGTTTCTTGTTGCGGAATCCCGGGGAGTCACGCGGGGGATCTGTCTGATTGTCCGCGGGGTCGGACAGAAAGTGGGCCCCTGTCCCGTCCGAACCATCCATCTCGGGACAGCCGGGGAGGCTCAACCAGGGAGTGTCTGTGTCGAGTTCAACCGGATTCTCGCTGAAAACGCGGTGCATGAGGAATTCGTCGCGCGGATTGTCCAGCACCTGCACACACTTCGAGGGTGGGACCAGATTCGGCTGGATGGATTTTCTGAACGCGATTTGAGCCAGTGGATCTCCCATTTCCCCGGGGCCGAAATTCGCTCCCGAGAAAGTCGTTACTTTGACTTCGTTCCCGTGCGGCAATCCGGTCAGAAGGTGATTGATGCTTTGGGAAAGAGCACACGTGCGAATCTGCGTCGTCGACTTCGGCAATACGGAGTGCTCGACTGCGAATGGGCCAACCGTCTCGATCAGGCGGAAGAGATTTTTTCAGAGCTGATCGACTTGCATCAGGCACGCTGGACAGCGGTCGGACAGCCGGGGGCCTTTGCCAGCGAGCGTTTTCGGCGTTTTCAGACCAGAGCGGTCCTCAAGTTGTATCTTGAAGAGAAAGCGGTCCTGTTTCGAGTCCGTCACCAGGGGGAAACCGTCGGGTGCCTCCTGCTCCTTGTCGATCAGAATCGATTGCTGGATTACCTCTCCGGCTTTGCCGATTTCAATCACAAGCCGAGTCCAGGTCTGGTGACCCATTATCTGTGTATGGAAGAGGCCCTCCGTCGGAACTTCGCTGCCTATGACTTTCTGGTCGGGGAGAAACGTCACAAGGAGAACCTCTCCAATGCGTCGGGACAGCTGTGCTGGCTGACATGGAGTCGCCCGACCATGAAGATGAAGGTCATTTCAGCCATCCGTTCGTTGAAGCAACGTCTGTTGAAGCAATCCGGGAAGGGTGTTGAGTCCCCTCCGTCGTCCGAAAGTACAACACCCACCGAAACTCATTAACGAATACAAATCACACCTGTCACGGTGAACGTGAATTCACCGCGAATCGAGAATTTGAGAATGACTGTCACGATCGACAAGAAATTTGGTGCTGATCTCCAGACTGATATCGAGATCCCTTGCCATCGGCCGATCCGGATCTGCCATCTGAGCATGACACTCAAGACGGGAGGGCTTGAACGTCTTCTGGTGGACTTTGCCCGTTTTCATAACTCGGAGCACTTCCATCTTCAGTTTGTGGCATTGGGAGAACTCGGCCCCCCGGCTGATGACCTGCGAGCGGCGGGGTTCGACGTCCGGACGATTGGAATGCCAACGACCGGAAAAGCCGCTGCGATTCAGATCCTGCGGAATTACCTGAAGCAGGAGGAAATCGACGTTCTGCATACGCATAACACGTACCCGCATTTCTACGGGGCGATGGCAGCTCGATGGGCGGGAGTGAAAACAATTATCAACACGCAGCATGGGCGCGGGTGCGGGACCGGCTGGAAAAGTTTATGGCAGTTCCGGCTGGCCAATCGTCTGACTTCGCGCATCGTCGGCGTTTCGGAAGATGCCCGGCGGTTGTGTCAGGAGCAGGACCCCGGAAGTGCCGGGCGGATGATGTGTATCTGGAACGGAATTGATATCGATCGGTTTCAGTTCACAGGTCCGAAGCCAGCCCCCATTGCCATCTCCGTTGCCCGCCTTTCTCCAGAGAAAGACTATCCCACGCTGTTTCGGGCAATTCGGAAAGTGGTCGTTGTTCATCCCGGATTCCGATTGAAACTGGTGGGAGATGGGAAAGAACGGGCGATGCTCGAAAAGCTGGCTGCTGATCTCAGGATCACAAAACATGTGGAGTTCCTGGGAGAGCGGAAGGATGTTCCCGATCTTCTGAGAACAGCGGGGTTCTACGTTTCTTCGTCGAAAACGGAAGGGATTTCATTGACGCTGCTGGAAGCCATGGCAGTCGGCCTTCCGATCGTCACGACGGCGGTGGGAGGAAACCCGGAAATCGTTCTGGATGGAGTCACGGGAACGCTCGTCCCCCCAATGGACCCCGATGCTCTCGCGAGCGCCATCATTGACATGATCGATCGGCACGAAGAATGGCAGCACATGGGGGAAATTGCTCGACTGCGAATCGAACAGAACTTCAGCGTTCGGAATATGGTCGCCAATTACGAGCGACTCTATGCAGAGTGTCATCTGAAAGCGTGATCTGACATTGAAGATGCCCTGACAGTGCCCCGTGCAAAAATGACGGCAAAGGAAGGATGATGGCAATCGAACGGACCATGCCGACGACGGCATTCGTGACCGGCGGAACCGGATTTCTCGGGAAGCGGCTTGTTCCGATTCTTCTGGGAATGGGGATGACGGTGCGCTGTCTGGTTCGCGAGAACAGCAATCTCTCCTCCCTGATTCAATGCATCCCGGAGTCGGACCGGCAGCGGCTGACCTTTGTCCGGGGAGAACTGGACGATTCCGTCGCGATGGAGGGGCACCTTGCAGGAATCGACGTCGTCTACCATCTGGCTGCCTCGCTCTATGGGAGCGCCGATAAGATGGTTGAGGACACCGTCGGGGGGACGCGCGGGCTGCTCAATGCAGCTGCTGGGGCCAACATCCAGCGAGTGGTCCTGATCAGTTCGCTCGGTGTTTACGGGACAGCATCTCTCAAACCGGGAGAGACGCTCGATGAGTCCGTTCCCATTGATCCTCATCCCGAATGGCGCGACAGCTACACCCTGAGCAAGATCCGGCAGGAACAGGTGGCATGGGAGATTCACGAACGAAATCAACTCCCGTTGGTGGTCATTCGTCCCGGAGTTCTATACGGCCCCGGTCGTTCTCTTCTGTCGACCCGAATCGGTCTTCGCCTCGGACCGATCCTGCTCCAGATGGGAGGTGACCAGCGGCTCCCTTACTGCTACGTTGACAACTGCGCCGAAGCGATTGCTTTGGCTGGGATCGCCCCGGACATCAATGGGCAAGTGTTCAATGTCATCGATGACGACCTCCCGACCGGAAATGACATCCTCCGAACCCTTCGCACCAGTGGAAATCCGGTCCGTTCGGTTCGCATTCCTCAATGGCTGATTGTTCCGTTTTCCCGAGCCTATGCATTTGGTGCGCGGGTTTTTGGGCGGCAATCCAGCCCTCTCCTGACTCCGTACAAGAGTCGGTCCATGTGGAAACCGTTGCATTATTCCAATGCACGGGCGAAGCACAGCCTGAACTGGTGCCCGAAAATTTCCTCAGAAGAAGGAATTCAACGCACAATATTTGGGGAACAACGCGAATTTACGAGCTACGTAAACAATAGCGTGACAAATTCTTTATCTGCTTCTCCTGAATTTTCCCATGCGCATCCTGTTTGTCGGCACACAGTTCCCTGATTCCTCCGCACCGACGCGGGGAACGTACAATGCTGCGCTGTGTCTGGCATTACAGAAGCGACATCAGGTCCACGCCATTTCTCCACGTGCATTCACGGAAGCGGCCCCCTGGTCGCCGTCCCGCAAACAGTTTCAGGCTCCGGAGATCATGAGGTCCTGCGGGCTGACCGTCGACTATCCGACATACTGGTACACCCCCCGCTGTTTTCAGCATCAGTACGGCAGGCAGATGTGGTGGTCGGTCCGAAAGTCGGTTCAAAAGGCAATTACCGAATTTCAGCCGGATGCTGTCCTCTGCTACTGGGCACATCCCGACGGGGAAGTAGGACTTCAGGCCGCTCAACTCGCAGGAATTCCCTCTGCGGTGATTGTGGGGGGGACCGATGTCCTGGTCCTTCCCAGACTCCCGAAGCGGGGACCCTGTGTGCAGCGGGTACTAAGCCAAAGTGACGCGGTCATCAGCGTCAGTGAGGGATTACGCCGCGCGACCTGTGAATTAGGTATCTCCCCGGAACGGGTTCAGACCATTTATCAGGGGATCGATGAGAGTGTGTTCAATCGATCGGTTTCCCGAGAAGAGGCCCGTCTTCGCCTTGGGTTGTGTCCTGATTTTGTTCATCTGGTCTGGGTTGGTCGCATCGTCCCGGTCAAAGCGATTCCGATGCTGCTACAAGCCGTTTCGCTCCTGCGGGACCGGCAGGTCCGGTTCAAGTTGCACTTGCTCGGAGATGGTCCCTCTCGTCCGGGGCTGGAGAAGATGTCAGCCCAGATGGGGCTTGACAGCTACGTCCGGTTTCAGGGACCTGTCGCGCATGATCGACTGGCCGACTGGTATCGTGCGGCCGATCTGACGGTCCTCTCCAGTGACTCGGAAGGACTCCCCAATGTGCTTCGGGAGTCGCTGGCCTGCGGAACGCCGTTTGTGTCGACCGATGTGGGAAGCCTGAATGAGATCGCAGACCCGCGGTGGTCAAGGCTCTCACCGAAAGGGGATTCACAGGCATTCGCGGATGCGATCGAATCGATGCTGATTCCTGAAGCGAAGGAGGCTGCGGCAGATTATCAGGCCCGTACCTGGGATGACTGTGCCCACGAGACGGCTGACCTGCTGGAGCGGTTACGGGATCGCTCTTCTTCAACACAAATTTCTGCGGCGAATCCCGTGAAACGAGTTCCGCTTCAACCTGCCGCGACAAGATAACCTGAATGATCCGGCCGTTGTGATCAGACCCGGTAAGCCATTTTCGAATGAACACGCCATCGCTGAAACGAGTTCTCT
>CALLWY010000158.1 GCA_938015865.1 uncultured Planctomicrobium sp. | reverse complement strand
CCAGTTGTATCTGCTCGATATCAGCGCGATTCTCGACTCCTGAACCGGACGTCGGGAACTCATTGAGTGCAAAAAGAAATCAGGACGCTGGACCGGTCAATTGATAATTGTCCGGTCCATTTTGATGAATTGCCCTTGGTTATTTGTCAAACCGAAACACCCCGGGGCGGGCGAATGCCTCAATGGGATTTCGTCCACTCGGAATTTCCCCCGCCCGAAGTGTTTCCGGAAGGTCATCCGGATCGCCGGGCCGACCGACAGCGATCATGCATTCTGTCTCAAAATCATCCGGAATCTGAAGGGTCGCGCGGGCCTTTCCACGATCGTAGCCTGCCATTCCATGGGCGAAGAGGTCCGGCCGACTGGCCGCCTCAAGGAACAGATTCTGGACCGCCATACCGGTATCGAGTGAATGAACCGGGTTGGGTTTTCCATTTCGGGTGAATGTCTTTCGGGACAACACCAGAATCAGGACAGCTGCCTTGGCGCACCAAACCTGATTCCCTTCAACAAGCAGATTGAAGAAGAGATCCCATTCCGGGGTGTCTCGGTGTGCATACAGAAATCGCCATTCCTGCTCGTTATACGATGACGGCGCCCACCGGGCCGCTTCAAAGAGTTCATTCAGCGTCTCCTGTGGAATCCCTTCTCCTCTGAAGGACCGCGGCGACCAACGCTTGAGGAACAGTTCCTGAATTTTGTGGGCCGGCTGACGGTACTGGAGTGGATCAGGTAAAGTTCCCATGTGCGTCCTCGCTTTGAATTGGTCGGGATGAATGACACAATGCGTTTTGCCATTCGTATCTTGAGGAAGAAATGCGGATTCGCAATGCCTCATTGTTCGGATTGCGGAGTCAGCCACATCTCTTAGTGGTTGTCCGTACACCTAACCTAGAGCCAGAACGTGTTTCATTGAAGCGTATCCCGTCGAGATGAAGCGGAAAGTCCGCCTCCCCGTTGGCAATTCCTGAGTTGTTTAGTCCTGAAGTCAGTCTATTGATGTGTTCGATGTCCACGATCGCCCCCGAGTGTGTGAAGCCTGTTGTCAACATTGCAGCCTACATGTTTGTTGAACTGGATGACCTGCCGCGGCGACGCCAGGAATTACGGGAACTTTGCGCCCGCCTCGGATTGAAAGGAACGATTCTCCTTTCACCAGAGGGGATCAATCTGTTCATCGCGGGTTCGAGAGAAGCAGCCGACACCCTGCTGGAGACTCTGCGGAGCGATCCCGTTCTCGAACCACTGGAGGTCAAGGAGAGCTACAGCGACGACCAGCCCTTCGAACGGATGCTGGTCAAGATCAAGAAAGAGATCATTGCCTTCGGGGTCGAGGGGATCGAGCCTGCAAAGCAGACCTCCCGCAAGATTCGAGCGCAGGAGTTGAAGAAATGGATTGAGACCCGGGACGATCTCGTCCTGCTGGATGTCCGTAACAATTTCGAAGTCCGCGTCGGGACGTTTGACTCTGCCCTGCCCGTGGACGTAGACCATTTTCGAGACTTTCCCGAAGCAATCAAACGGCTTCCGGAGGAACTCCGTGAACGGCCGATTGTCATGTTCTGCACAGGTGGGATTCGTTGTGAAAAAGCCGGTCCACTGATGGAAAAGGCCGGATTCAAGGAGGTCTACCAGCTCGACGGGGGGATCCTCAAATATTTTGAAGAGGTGGGCGGTGACCATTATCACGGCGAGTGTTTTGTCTTCGACAAGCGGGTCGCCCTTGATCCGGAACTGAAACCGACTGCCACCCGCCAGTGCTATGCCTGTCTTCAACCACTGACGGTCGAAGACCAGAAATCCCCGCTGTATGACCCTCCGCACACGTGCCCTCACTGCTATCGGACCCCGGAACAGAAGGCGGCAGAACTACTGGAAAAGCGTCATCGAGCGATCCGGAACGTCACGACTCCCCTTCCTGGGAGCATTCCACATGACAACCCACGTCCGCTGAACGTGAGGGCGAAGTTCGCTGGTCTGAAACTGGTGGACTTCCTCTACCAGTACCATCCCCATCTCGGCTATGACCATTGGGAGCAGGTTTGTCGTGAGGGGCGAATCCATCAGAACGGAAAGCCAGTCCCTGCGGACCGGATCGTCAAGCCGGGAGAACAGTTCGCCCACATGACTCCCGCGTCCATCGAGCCAGATGTGAATGCAGACATTCGCATACTTCATGAAGACGACGCTCTGGTGGTCGTCAACAAACCGGCGCCGCTGGCCTGTCACCCGAGCGGGCGGTTTCACCGTAACACCTTGCAATGGATTCTCAATGAGGTGTATGCGCCACTGAAGCTGCGGCCTGCTCACCGACTCGACGCAAACACGACGGGAGTCCTCGTTCTGTGCAAGACGCGAACATATACCCAGAAGGTCCAATCCCAGTTTGAAGGGGGAACGGTCGAAAAGGAATATCTTGTCCGGGTGCAGGGGACAGTTCCATGGACCGATTACGAGTGCGACGCCCCGATTTCCGAGAATCCGTCCGAATGTGGCGGCCGAACTGTGTCCGAACAGGGGCTTCCATCACTGACCCGATTCTCCAAACTGGCTGAGTTCCCGGATGGGACCACACTCCTGAAAGCGGTCCCCGTCACAGGCCGGACGAACCAGATTCGGGTCCATCTCTGGCACCTGGGATTTCCGGTTTGCGGCGATCCTCTGTATCTGCCCGGCCAGCAGTTCGGGACAACGCAGACACACTCACAGGGGGAAGTGATGTCTCTTCATTCTGCCCGGTTAACGCTGCTGCATCCCATCAGCGGCGAACGGATCACATTCAGCGCGCCCGTGCCAGAATGGGGACAGACAACTCCGTCCACAGAAGGGTGATTCACCGCGCCCACAAGGGCAACGTCGTAACGGAAGCTGGAAGGGGG
>CALLWY010000157.1 GCA_938015865.1 uncultured Planctomicrobium sp. | reverse complement strand
CAGCAGGTTTCGCAACGCGTCGGTCGGATCATCGGGAAAGTCGCCACGCCAGGCGACGCAGGAAGGATCTCCTTCTGCGACGAATTCGGTAACTCGAATTCCGATCAGATCGCTTGCCTGATAGGTCACCGGAGTTTCTCCCCGCTGAACGGTGACGTTCAAAAGCTCTTTCACAAAGCCGGGATGCTCCGGGTCGGGAGTGGCCTCATAACGAATGACCCGATCTGGCAAGGTCGCTCGGTACTTTCTCTGATTGAAAGGGATTTGCCGTATTTCATTATGATCTGCGAGCTGACGGGCTTCTCCCTGTGCGAGGAGATTGAGCTTTTGAGATTCCTTGAGCGAATAGACCTCCGCAGCCCCCTCGATGACATGAACCTCAGAGACTCCCATTTCATTTACATTGACAGAGAATCGCGTCCCGATATCGACAACCCGGGACTGGGGAGTAATCACTTCGAAGCCTTCGGCCCCATCCGGAGCATGGACCGAGCAATTTCCTGTTTTCAGAACGAGCCGTTCTGGCGATTCCACAACGAACACTGACGGAGCTTCCATCAGTGCGACGGCACCGTTGTTAAACGTGATTTCGATCGCCCCGCGGACGAGAGTATATTCCTTTCTGACGGCCAGCTCAGTCCCCACCGGTGGCAACAGCATTCCAAACAGATGAGCACCCGCTGCCTGTGTGAGCCGAGCTGCTGATTCTTCACCAGTCTGGGCCATCGCCCCCGCCGACATTGGCAGTGGAATGGATTCAACGGGGGGATTTTGACTCCATGGCCCCAGAAGAATCGCCAGAGCGAGTACGGCAACGGAGACGCAGGCAATCCCCCACGAGACTGCCGTTCGCCGCCTCTGACAAGAGCTGATTTGCTCCAGTCGTTGAATCAGGTCTTCCGGCGTTTCAAATTCCTTGATTCCGTGCAGATTTTCGAGTGCAACCTCGTTGTCAATAAACGTCAGGTAGCGTGCCCGCGCTTGCGCGCTGGTCGAAAGAATATTTTCCAGTCGTCGATGACCTTCACTTGTAATGGATCCATCCACAGCGGCCTGAAAAAGCTGCTCCAGATCTGAAGGGAGAGGAGAATCAACCACGATCAGCCTCCTCCAGCGAGAGCTTGCGATGAACACATTCGAGCAGCAGACGTTTGAGTCGCCAGAGCCGCGTGCTCAGAGACCGGACGGTCATCCGCCTGGAGTCCGCCAGACTCTGAAGCGATTCCGACGGATCATAGGCTTTCTGAATCAGCTCCCGATCTTCCGGCTTCAGAGCCCCCAGACACTCATTTAGCAGTTCGAGGTGCCGCTCCCGGGAGTGCGATTCAGCGATACGCTGATCGGCGACCTGCCGCATCAGATCGGCATTGAACTGGATCCGCTGGCGATTGGCAGAACGAACAAAATTCCGCACTTCGTAATAAGCGACTCCACACGCCCAAGCCCGAAAACTTCGCTCCCGATCAAACTGATCAAACTTTTGCCAGAGCAGGAGACTGCAACGCTGGAGCACATCTTCGGCATCCGCCGCATTTGGAAGCAGTGAACGGATATATAGGGCGATAAAATCCCGTTCTCTGGAGTATTCGTAAAGAAACTCAGCGCAACGATCCTTTTCTGTCGTGTCATCGACAGGAGAATCGGAATAATTTTTCAACGAATGACTCACGAGGGCCCTCCTGAATACAGCTCGTCATTCGTTGATGGATTGTCATCGCGAAGTTTTGAGATTTTCGAAATGACACCGCATTTCAGACGGCCAAAAAATTCCTCTGCGATCTGTTTGTCTACGATCTGACAACAAAAGGAGGCAATACACTCTTCAAAGCGATGTGCTTCAGGAGCATCCGATCCGCATAAGCCTGGCACAGACATCCACGCCAAACCACCAGTGGTCGCTACTGCTTACTTACGGCGAGCCAGAATTTTCAGATAGGGCGGAAAGAACGTACTGCGATGCCCCATCGATCCGGGCGAGCTCCAGATGTCGGCGTAGATCGGTTCATCAACATCTTCAATGTGGAATCCCGCGCGACAGATCCCTCCCAGTAACGTCTGGAGGGAGTGAACAAACTCCATTACCCCCCGCTCGCGGTGAACAGAATGTCGGTCGTGGACCGGGGGGAGGGGAGTCGATTCCTCCCCGCGGGTCCTGATCAGATAGCCCTCCTGATCAGGCAACCATTCCCCCAATTGAAGCGAGCCGGGGGATTTATGCTGGACCAGATACAGCCCTCCCGGCGTGATCACCCGCGCCAGTTCCGCATGCAGCTTGAAGAGGTCCGGAACATAACAGGTACTGACGGGCTGAATGACCAGATCAAACTGACTATCAGAAAACATCCCGAGTTCATCCATCGCTGTACAAACTGCGTGGATTTTCAGGCCGTGTTTTCGGGCAACGGCCTCGTCGATCGCAAGCATTTCCGGGCTGAAGTCAACGACGGTCACAATCGCTCCTGCCCGTGCATATAAAGGAGCATGTCGACCACCCCCAGCCGCCAGACAGAGCACCCTCCGTCCTTTCAGATCGACAGAGGCAAGCCAGGGATCCCGCCAGCTGAGATCGTCGCTGGGGATTTCTGCCAGAGGATCTCGGGAGACAAACTGACGTTCATTCGAGAGTTTTCCCCACGCAGCCTGACTGACACCGTGATCAAATGCCAATGCCGCCGGCTGACAGGAATGAAGACGTTCAACCAGATCGGCAATTCGGGGGGCCGATGAACTCTGAAGGCGCTGCAGGACGGCATTAACAGGACTACAGGTCATTCCATTCCAGCGGAGATGGGGAGGGACCGAACCATTGAGCCCCACCCATGATGCTCCCCACTCATTCACGAGCGTCTGACCAATCCAGGCCCCATAGCATAACGACAACGCCCCGGATTCATTCGGATCGCCCGTCTCGCGTTCGCGATTGAGAATATCATCGACCCGGTTCCAGTACCCGGACTGGAGCCGAATACGATGGCGTTCCTTTGCGTGAATCTCGGCAGTGGCGGCCAGCTCTTCCAGAGATTGAAGTGCCATCGCTGTTGCTGAATCTGTCATCCGGTGCTGCATCCTTTCCCAAACTGGCTGGGTTCCGATTCAGCATCGTCTGTCAGCCACTCTTCTTCAACGCCGCTGCCGTTCCAAATCGTCCAAAACAGCGGGCAATGGAGAACTTCATTGCCTTCATCAGCTGGAGAAGCGAGGGTGAAGCGATGGTACAGCAAAGAAAGAAGGGGAGAGCACCATCAGTGTCTCCCCTCTTCGTACTTCAGATCCACCGTTCCAGAGAGGCTGCCCCCTTCCCGATGGTTGCTCCTTACAGTTCGGAGGTCGTCAGTCCGCCATTCGGAGCAAGAAGAGTCAGCAAGGCCGCTGAGGTACAGAACGTCCGGTTGATGATGCAGTGGTGCCCGGTCCAGCTCCCGTCACCGTTCTGGAGCTTGAGCAGGTGGTCACGGACCGTCGGATACCATTGCTTCCACTCTTCATTCTGCGTCTCTTTGAGCATGCACTCCGTCACAAGGTAGAACGAGAGGTATTCTTCTCCGCCGGCCTGTTCGAACGGTCGGGGATCATTTTTCGCGATGTCCAGCAGGCGTTGCACGCTCCGCAGGAAAGCCGGGTCATCCCGATAATTCATCGAGTACAACACGCGGAGGCTTGAACTCTCCTTGTAGAAGCTGTGCATCCAGTTGTTTTCTTCAGCAGTCGACCTTTCCTTGAGTTTGCGGATCAGGGCGTCTCCTACCAACTTGGCGGAGGCATTGATTTCAAAGCCGGCGGAACTTGCGGAACGGAGACAGACCCATCCCATGACCGTTCCGAGAATCGGTGCCCAGCTTTCGCTCCCCCAGGTCCCGTCTTTCCCTTGGGTAAGGCAGATATGCTGAATCAGCCGGTTCAGGGTCCGTCGAATCTCCGCTTCATCGCCGGGAGATTCAAAATAGACTTCACTCAGATAGAGCGTTGCCAGAAACAGGTCGGCATTGATTCCAATTTTCCGCTGGACCAGCGATACACTGGAGAGAGACTCCGCACGCAGCGGGCGCTGATTCACCAGTTCCAGCAAGCCATAGAGCAGTCGTCGGCTCTGCTTGCTGTAGAGTCCTCCCTGCGGACTGCTCCCTTCTGCCAGAAAGGTCAGGCCAAGCATCGCCGTACAGGAGAGATCCGGGGGCTGATAAGCATCAACACCGATGGTCCCATCCGCCCGCATGATCGAGACAAGCCACTTCATCCCCCGTTCGATGGCGGTCCGTGTCGCAGCATGCGAGAGATACGGATTTTTTGCCAAAGCGACGGATGGCCCCAGCAGGCC
>CALLWY010000156.1 GCA_938015865.1 uncultured Planctomicrobium sp. | reverse complement strand
CAGGCGGCATGGGTGAACATGACCCCTGCAGTGCTGGTCAACATTCAGCGTCAGCCCGGTGCGAACATTATATCGGTCGTGGACAATGTAAAGGCGCTTCTCCCCCAGTTGGAAGACTCCCTGCCCGCTGCCGTCGATGTGGAGATTCTCACCGATCGAACCACCGCGATTCGGGAGTCTGTCAAAGACGTTCAGCACGAAATGGTGCTGACGGTGTTCCTCGTTGTCGCGGTCATTTTCATCTTCCTGAGAAATGCCTCAGCAACATTCATCCCCAGCGTGGCTGTCCCGCTGTCTCTGATCGGAACGTTCGGAGTGATGTATCTGCTCGGGTACAGCCTGAACAACCTGACTCTGATGGCCCTGACGATTTCCGCCGGGTTCGTTGTCGACGATGCCATCGTGATGATCGAAAACATCATGCGGCATATCGAAGACGGGGAACGTCCACTCCCCGCTGCCCTGAAGGGGGCGGAAGAAATCGGCTTTACCATCGTCTCGCTGAGTGTCTCACTCATTGCGGTGCTGATCCCTCTGATCTTCATGGGAGACATTGTGGGACGGCTGTTTCGCGAGTTTGCCATCACACTGAGTGTGACGATCATCGTCTCGGCAGTTGTCTCACTGACTCTGACGCCAATGATGTGTGCCCGGTACCTGAAGCACAAACCGGAGTCGGAGCATGGCTGGCTTTATCGGGCGACCGAAAAGGGTTTCGATGCGATCCTCTGGCTGTATGCCCGAACACTCGACATCGTTCTGCGCCATCAGACCGCCACCATGGTTGTCTCGGTACTGACGCTGGTGGCGACGATTTACCTGTATACGATTGTCCCAAAGGGATTTTTCCCGGTTCAGGATACCGGGGTGATTCTCGGGATTTCGGAATCGGATCAGGATGTCTCCTTTCCATTGATGGCGTCCCGTCAGCTTGAGCTGAACCGGATTATTCTGGAAGACCCTGCCGTCGAAAGTCTGACAAGTTTCATCGGAATTGATGGAACCAATACGACGCTCAACAGCGGTCGGATTCAGATTAACCTGAAACCGAAGGAAGAGCGCGATGCCAGCGTCACGGAAGTCATTCGCCGACTTCAGCCGAAGTTGGATGAGGTGACAGGGATCACCCTCTTTCTCCAGCCGGTTCAGGATCTGAGCGTCGAAACCCGCATCAGCCGGACACAGTACCAGTTCAGTCTGGAAGATCCGGATGCTGACGAGCTGAATGAATGGGCCCCCCGTCTGGTGAAAAAGCTGCAATCACTTCCTGAACTGCGGGATGTGGCCAGCGATCAAATGACAAATGGCCGGGAAGCCTTTGTCGAGATCGATCGGGACACAGCCTCCCGTCTGGGGATCACTCCGCGAATGGTGGACGACGCGCTCTACGATGCGTTTGGCCAGCGGCAGGTCTCGACGATGTTCACGCAGCTCAACCAGTACCGTGTCGTTCTGGAGGTTCTGCCTGAATTCCGCTCCCGACCGGACGATCTCTCCGCGATCTATGTGAAATCCGGTTCCGGGGAGATGGTTCCACTCAGTAGCTTTACCCGAATTACTGAACGGAATGTCCCGCTGTCGATCAACCATCAGGGCCAGTTTCCGGTGGTGACCATTTCCTTCAACCTCGCTCCGGGAGTTTCGCTTGGGCAGGCAGTGGATGCGATCAACAAAGCACGCGAAGAACTTCAGCTTCCCAGCAGCATTGTTCAGGAGTATCAGGGGACCGCAGCGGCGTTTCAGGCATCGCTGAAGAATACTCCGCTGCTGATTATCGCAGCGATTGTCACCGTCTACATCGTTCTGGGAGTGTTGTACGAAAGTTACATCCATCCAGTCACGATTCTCTCCACGCTTCCGAGTGCGGGGGTGGGGGCTTTGGTGGCGATGCTGATCTGTAAGGAAGATCTCAGCGTGATTGGACTGATCGGGATCATTCTTCTGATCGGCATTGTGAAGAAAAATGCCATCATGATGATTGACTTTGCACTCGATGCGCAGCGAACCGAAAAGAAATCTCCTGACGACGCCATTTACGAAGCCTGCCTGCTTCGATTCCGTCCCATCATGATGACGACGATGGCCGCCTTGTTCGGAGCGATACCGCTGGCCGTCGGAGGTGGGGTCGGATCTGAACTCCGTCGCCCTCTGGGGGTGACGATTATCGGAGGACTGATTTTCAGCCAGATCCTGACGCTGTACACCACTCCGGTGATCTATCTCTGGTTTGATCGGATTGCGACTCGACTCGGCTTTTCGACTGAAACCCATATGGATTCGGACGAGTTCGACTACGATTTTACAGAGGAAAATCTGATTCCTGAGGGGGTACGATGAACCTCTCGGAACCGTTCATTCGCCGACCCGTTGCAACCACCCTGCTGACGATCGCATTGACGCTGACAGGGATGCTTTCCTATCAGCTGCTCCCCGTCTCATCGCTTCCAGAAATTGATTTTCCGACGATTCAAGTAAGTGCGGTGCTCCCCGGAGCAAGCCCGGAGACGATGGCCTCGGCGGTGGCAACACCGTTAGAGCGACAGTTTTCCCGAATTGCTGGTATCTCGGAAATGAGTTCGATCAGCGGTCTGGGATCGACGTCGATTACTCTCCAGTTTGAGTTGAGCCGGGATGTCGATGCTGCTGCGCGCGATGTACAGGCGGCGATCAACGCGGCTCGAAGTCAGCTTCCGGCCAATCTGCCCAATAATCCGTCCTATCGGAAAGTCAATCCGGCCGATGCCCCCATCATGCTGATTACGTTGACGTCGGATCTGCATACGAAGTCAAGCATTTATGATGTGGCCAATACCATCATTCAGCAGAAGCTCTCTCAGGTGAAGGGGGTCGGGCAGGTCATTGTCGGTGGGGGAGCCTCCCCTGCTGTTCGAGTCAGTCTGAATCCGACGATCCTCAATCATCTGGGAATTTCGCTGGAAGAGGTCCGCACTGTCATCAGTCAGGCAAATGCCAATCGGCCGAAAGGGCATGTTGAGAACGAAACGCACATCTGGTCGATCAGTGCGTCTGATCAGCTGATGAAAGCGGCTGACTATCAGGACCTGATCATCGTCTATCGAAACGGGGCACCCGTCCGTCTTCGTGATGTCGCAGAGGTGACCGATTCTGTCGAGGATCGTCGGTCTTACGGGACCAGCGATGGGAAGCCTTCGATTAACCTGATCATCTACCGGCAGCCGGGAGAGAACGTCATCAAGACGGTGGACAGGATTCAGGAACTGCTTCCGCAACTGTCGACCCAGATCCCGGCGGGGATCGACATGCGGGTTGTTCTGGACCGGAGTCGAACCATTCGAGCCTCACTGCATGAAGTTCAGTTCACGCTGGGGCTATCGGTCGTTCTGGTCATTCTCGTTGTGTTCGTCTTTCTCCGGGATTTGCGGACGACGTTGATCCCGAGCGTGGCCGTTCCCGTCTCTCTGGTTTCCACATTCGGGGTGATGTATCTGGCCGGGTACAGCATCGATAACCTCTCTCTGATGGCCCTGACCATTGCCACCGGATTCGTTGTGGATGATGCCATCGTGGTGATCGAGAACATCAGCCGTTATCTCGAAAAAGGAATGTCTCCCGTTCGAGCGGCCTTGCGCGGAGCCAGTGAGATCGGATTTACAGTGCTGTCGATCAGCGTTTCGCTGGTGGCTGTCTTTATTCCCATCCTCCTGATGAGCGGGATCATTGGCCGCCTATTTCGGGAATTTGCGGTTGTGTTGTCGAGTGCCATCATGATTTCGCTGGTGGTCTCGCTGACGACGACTCCCATGATGTGTGCCATGATGCTCAAGCCGCACAGACAGGAAAATCATGGGTGGTTGTACCGTCTCAACGAAGCTGCTTTTGACTGGATTCTGCGGTGGTATGACTGGACCCTGCGCATCGTCCTTCGGCACCAGTGGGTGACACTCTTCGTCACGATGGGGACGGTGGCATTTACGGTGTACCTGTACATCATCATTCCCAAGGGGTTTTTCCCCCAACAGGACACCGGACGGCTGACCGGAAGTATCGTGGCTGATCAGGACACCTCCTTTCAGACCATGGCGAAGCTTGTTGATCAGTTTTCCGAGATCGTTCGGGAAGATCCCGCGGTTTACAACGTGGTCGCCTTTACCAGTGGGGGAAGCCGCGGAGGGGCGGGAGGTGCGTCCAACAGTGCGCGAATGTTTGTCGCACTGAAGCCTTATTCCGAACGCAAGGTTCGCGCGGATGAAGTTGTGAGCCGGATTCGGGCAAAGACATCGAAAGTTCCCGGAGCCAGTCTGTACCTTCAGTCCGTTCAGGATCTTCGGATCGGTGGCCGGGCCAGCAGCTCGCAGTATCAGTACACCCTTCAGGGGAGCAGCTTTCAGGAACTCAATGAATGGGCTCCGAAACTCATTCAGGAAATGCGCAAGATTCCGGGCGTGATGGATGTCAACGCCGATCAACAGAACAAAGGGCTTCAGACCCGTCTGGAGATCGACCGGGCCACTGCCGCCCGGTTGGGGATTTCGTATCAGTCTATCGTCAGCACGCTTTACAACGCTTTCGGTCAGAGGCAGGTTTCCACCATCTATGATTCACGAAATCAATATTACGTTGTGATGGAAGTTGCCCAGGAATTCGCCGAGTCTCCAGAAGCCCTCAAACACATCTATCTCAAGGCCTCAGACGGGAAGAATGTTCCATTGAGTGACCTGTATCGATCGGAAATGAGAAATGCGGCACTGGCCGTCCCGCACTCCGGGCTGTTCCCTTCTGTCACGATCTCATTCAATCTGAGTCCCGAAACATCGCTCGGAGAGGTCGTTCCAAAGGTTCAGGAAATCGTTCGTAAAATTGGCCTTCCTCAGGGGATTCAGGGGCGATTCCAGGGGACCGCAGAGGCGTTTCAGAAATCACTATCGAATCAGTTGTACCTCATTCTCGCAGCAATTGTTGCGGTCTATATCGTGCTGGGGATGTTGTACGAGAGCTATATCCATCCGCTGACGATTCTCTCCACGATTCCATCGGCAGGAGTGGGAGCCCTTCTTGCCCTGATGCTGTGCAAGATGGAATTGAACGTGATGGGGATGATCGGCATTCTCCTTCTGATTGGGATTGTCAAGAAGAATGCAATCATGATGATCGACTTTGCACTGGAAGCGGAACGCAACGAGAACTGTTCGCCGCAGGAGGCGATCTATCGTGCCTGTCTGTTGCGGTTCCGCCCCATCACAATGACGACTCTCGCTGCTCTGCTGGGAGGACTTCCTCTCGCTATTGGTGTTGGAGAGGGATCGGAACTGCGCCAGCCATTGGGAATTTCCATTGTGGGGGGGCTTATCTTCAGCCAGATGCTCACTCTATACACCACTCCTGTTGTTTACCTGTTTCTGGATCGAATCTGCGTCTGGTGGAAGCGGACTCACCGTGAAGAGCACATGCTGACGTCCCCTGCCCCGGCAGCAGATTCACAGGAAAAGGTTCCAGTGCTGGAACACAGCTGGTGACGGTCCCAAACTGGTCCCGAGGCGGAATGGCATTCTCTGAGACCAGTCTGCCATGATGGCGGAACAGCTCCGCTCAATTCGTTTCACTGACGGGTTGAATCGCTGATGAGATCCCGTTCTGAGGATGTTCCCCCTTCCCTTTCGGGACCCCAGGGGTATTCGGGGGAAGAACTCCAAGCTCTTCAAATCCCGGAGGTGATTCGGGAGGGGGGCCGTCAAGGTAAATACGGGCCCAGCATTCAAAGCACAGCAAATTCCAGAGTCGGTATGCGTGGTCCCATGCCCCTGAAAGATGTTCGCCAAGCAGAGTCTCAAGGAATTCCTTTCGGAAGATCCCCCGATCCAGACAGCGTTCTGACAGAAGGACTCCCCGAAGTAACGGAGTGAGTTCTTTGCGGAACCAGTGGTCGATGGGGACCCCAAATCCCATCTTGCGGCGTTGTTGAAGCGGGGCCGGGATCAGATCAGAGAAGGTCTCAATCAGGATTTTCTTTCCCTGCCCCGACGAGAATTTCAATTCGATCGGCATCTGCGCAGCCAGTTCCACAACGTGGTGATCCATGAAGGGGCTGCGGGCCTCCAATGCAAAGGCCATGCTGGCGATGTCGACTTTTGTCAGGATATCGCAGGGCAGATAGCTCTGCACATCCGCTGCCGTTGTGCGGGTGACAAAGTCCCGTTGCGGGCAGAGTTCATATACGCTGCGAATGAATTGACTGCTGTCGAAGTTCCCCAGCGAGGCTCGGAAACTCCGCGTGTAGAGACTCTCGCGGGCTTCCCGGTTGAAGATGCCAATCCACCGAAGATAGCGCTCCTCGGGAGGTTGCCCGAGCGCCTCAATGAATCGTTTGATGCGGCGGCCGGGGGCCCGCTGGCGGGTGGATGTGGGGATCCGCTGCCAGAGCTTCCATGCAAAGATTTTTTTGATGACTTTCGGGAGCCGGTCCGATTTCCCCGCTAGATAGACTGCCTGATAGCGGTGATATCCAGCGAACAGCTCATCACCCCCATCTCCAGACAGGCAGACCTTCACAATCTTTCGAGTCGCTTCGGACAGGGCCATCGTTGGAATGGCGGAACTGTCACCGAATGGCTCGTCGTAATGCCAGATCAATGCGGGGAGCCGGTTCAGGGCGGTGGCTTCAATCTGAAATTCATGATGATTGGTTTTCAAATGTTCGGCCGCCATTCGGGCAAAGCTTCGCTCATCATATTCCGGTTGTTCAAACCCCATGGAAAAGGTGTGAATCCGGTTGGGAGAGAGCGACTGCATCAGTCCCGAGATAATCGTGGAGTCAATTCCTCCGGAAAGAAAGGCCCCAATCGGAACATCGGACCTCATCCGCAACCGGACTGCTTCGGTCAGGGTTTCGCGAAGTGCTTTCTTCCACTGCGGGACCGACCAGCTACGTGATGGAGTCTGTTCATCAGGACTCGATTCCGGAAGTACCTGACTGTAGGGAGGAGTCCAGTACCGGGAGAGAGAGAGGCCGTTGCTGTCGAAAATCGCAGTATGTGCCGGTGGGAGCTTGCGGATGTCCCGGAAAATCGAATCCGGGTGCGGGACATACTGGTAGGTGAGGAAAAGATCGACACTTTCCGGGGAGAGTGTTCGATTTACCCCGGGGACCTGAAGAATGGATTTCAGTTCACTGGAAAAGAGCAACTGACCATCGACGCAATGGTAATAGAGCGGTTTCTGCCCCATCCGGTCGCGGGCGAGCATGAGTCGCTGCCGGTTCTGGTCCCAGATGGCGAAGGCAAACATTCCCCGAAGTTTCTCGACACAGGCCGGTCCCATCTCTTCGTAAAGTCGGACAATGACCTCGGTGTCCGAAACAGTTTTCAGACGATGTCCGCGTGCGATCAGTTCTTCGCGAAGTTCTCGGTAGTTGTAAATTTCCCCATTGAAGACGGTCCAGATTGTCCCGTCTCCGTTGGAGAGCGGCTGATGTCCCCCTTCCAGATCGATGATTGACAACCGCCGGTGCCCAAGTCCGCATTGGACCGTTCCTCTGGAGCCTCCGGGATGCTCTGAAGTGATCAGATAGCCGACGTCGTCCGGTCCCCGATGTTGAATCGCCGATGTCATGCGAATCAGCACATCGCGGTCAATCGCCCGGGAGGGACGGGACCAGACAGCACCAGCGATTCCGCACATGAACGAGACTCGCGAAAATTGGGGAACGAAACAGGACGCGGGAGAACCCCCGTTTCCCAAGGGATGTCTTCAAAGCGTATGCTGGGGAAGGAAGAGAGTCGAGCGATTTTGATTTGGACCTGATCCCGTTTCCTGAAAAACAACCTGATTGTCTGCACCGGGTGAATTGAATGAGCATATTCAAAGGAGAGGCGACGCTGGAAGAAATACGGGCACGCTTCGACAACGATGTGGAGCGATTTTCCAATCTCGAAACGGGGCAAACAGCGGCGATGGATGCCCCTCTGGCACTCGAACTGATTGCCCGTGCGGCCCACGCGGTCAATCCCAAGCCGAAGCGGGTTCTGGATCTCGGATGCGGAGCGGGGAATTTCACTCTCCGGCTGCTTCAGCTTTGTCCTGATGTGGAAGAGGTTGTCCTGGTTGATTTAAGTCAGCCAATGCTGGACCGCGCGAAGGAGCGGATTCAGATGGGGAGGCAAATACAGGTCGAAACCATTCAGGGAGACATTCGAAACGCTCCATTTGATCGCAGCCAGTTTGACGTCGTTCTGGCCGGAGCAGTCCTGCACCATCTTCGTACCGATGACGATTGGGACGCGACGTTCACGCGTATTTTTCGAAGCACTGCTCCCGGAGGCTCGTTCTGGATCTTTGACCTGATCACGCATCGCCATTCCGCCATTCAGCAACTGATGTGGCACCGCTACGGGGACTATCTGACCGCATTGAATGGTGATGACTACCGGGAAAAGGTCTTTGCCTACTCACAGTACGAAGACTCTCCCCGCTCGGTTCCGGAACAACTACAACTTCTTTCCAAGGTCGGGTTTGGCCATGTCGAGCTGCTTCACGCTAATGGTTGTTTCGCAGCCTTTGGAGCGATTCACACATGAGGATCGTTGCATCTCGATCCAATGAAGCGAGTCGGCGATCTCGAATGAGTCGGGACCTTGCATTCCCGACCGGATCGTTCGATGATAGATGGATCGGTATTTGCCGATGTTATCGTTCTCGCCGACCCTCTCGATCCCGCCTTCACCAGGAGGAGCCTGTATGTCTCAACACCCCAAGAACTCCTGCCCCGATTGTGACAACTCCATCATGAATTCCGGGGTGTCTCGGCGAGGCTTTCTCCAGCAGGCCGGAACTCTCGCGGGAGGTGCAGCTCTCTTCGTGGGGCCGCTGCACGGTGCCTTCGCAGCTCCCTCCCGAAGCAGCAAGGCGGAAACGGCGGCACAGCGACTTTACGAACTTCTCACCCCCCAGCAGCGGGCACAGATCTGCTTCCCGTTCGATCATCCTTCTCGTACCCGAATCAGTGCGAACTGGGCGGTGACGAAGCCCGCGATCTTCGAAGACTTTTTCACTGATGAACAGCGCGGCCTGATCCGGGAAGCGTTCCAGGGGCTGACCAGTGAATCGGGACACAAGCGGTTTGAAGAGCAGATGGAATTTGATGATGGGGGATTCGACCGCTATCACATCGCGTTGTTCGGTAATCCAGAGTCGTCGCAGTTTGAATGGCTGATCACAGGACGCCATGTCACACTGCGGGCCGATGGCAACTCGACTCAGGGAATGGCCTTCGGGGGGCCGGTTGTTTACGGACATGGTGAAGAAACCGCTAAGGACAACCTTTTCTACTACCAGACCCAGAAGGCGAATGAGGTTTTCAAGGCGTTGGACCCAGCACAGGCGAAAAAGGCCTTGTTGAATCAGCCCCCCGGAGAGACTCAGGTTTCGCTTCAGGGAACAGGCGGCCAGTTTTCCGGTCTTCAGGTGAAGGATCTGGCATCAGACCAGCAGGAACTGGTCAAGTCGGTGATTCAGGTGTTGCTGGATCCCTTCCGCGAAGAGGATATCAGCGAGTCCATGGAGTGCATTGAAAAGGCAGGTGGACTCGGTTCGCTGAACATGGCCTTCTACAAGGCCGGGGATCTGAATTCGGATGGCGAATGGGACATCTGGCGGATCGAGGGGCCGAGCTTCGTCTGTCATTTTCGTGGTGCCCCTCATGTTCATGCCTATCTGAACATCGGGACCGTGAAACTCAGCTGAATTGAGTGAGTCGGAAACGGCATTCTCTCATCACCGGAGAAGTTTCCTTTTTCCAGCAATTGAACCAGAATGAACAACGCCCGGGAGACAATTCTGTTCTCCCGGGCGTTGTTGGCTTGTTTGGGCTTAGTCCGTGATTGTGTCCCCTGCTCCAATGCTACTTCTGTGGAGCCTGTGTTGCGGGGGGAGTCTGCTGCTTCAGAAGAATGTAGGCGCGGAAGCGGCGCGAATCGTTCCAGTCTGCAGACTGTTGATCTCCCCCTGGCGGAGACTCCTGTCTCGCAACATTCTTCCGGCTCTGTGCAGACTCTGTGGCCATGGGATCAGAGGTCGACTCGGCAAGAGCGCCGGGAGCTTGTGACCGGTTGGGACTGGCGGAGACTTCCCGCCCTTCGGTTTTTTGCATCATCGTCATCGATCGAGAAGGAGCGACGTTTCGCTGGTCCCGTTCCGCTTCCGCTCTGGACTCAACCGGCATCGCCAGTGTCTGGAAGTTAAACCGCTGTTGCATCGGAGAAGCATTCGGCTCTGGCGGGACGAATGTCCTAGTCTGGGTTTGGGCGAATTCTGCGGAAGCCGCCACAGGAGCGGGTTGGTCC
>CALLWY010000155.1 GCA_938015865.1 uncultured Planctomicrobium sp. | reverse complement strand
CCGCCTGACGACTATTCTCTACGTCGTCGAGGACAACAGCCACTTCCGACAGCTTCACCGGGGCGTTGTTTCGATAGGCCACAATCAGATTTTCATACTGTTCTTTCGTGAACAATTGGTCGTTGGCCCCAATGATCACCGCCTGACGAGCCCCGTCGAAGCTCCCTTTCGCCTGGTTGACGTTTGCCTGCGCGAGAGCCACTCGGACATCTTCCAGACTCAGATCCAGTGACGACAACGCCGTCGGGTTCGCCTGTACGCGGATTGCCGGCTTCTGGCCTCCGCTGATACTGACCATCCCGACCCCTGCCAGCTGGGAAATCTTCTGTGCCAGACGGGTGTCCGCCAGATCCTGTACCACCGGCAACGGAAGAGTCTCCGAGGTCAGTGCCAGCGTCAGGATCGGCGCATCGGCCGGATTGGTCTTGGTGTAGACGGGGGGATTCGGAAGATCGTTGGGAAGAAAACTGTTCGCAACGTTGATGGCCGCCTGCACCTGCTGGGCAGCAATATCAATGTCCAGTTCCAGATTGAATCGCAGCGTGATAATCGAACAGCCGGAGGAACTGGTCGACGTCATCTGACTCAGTCCGGGGATCTGCCCGAACTGTCGTTCCAGAGGAGCCGTAATGGAGGAGGTGACCACATCCGGCCCCGCCCCTGGATAGAACGTGAGCACCTGAATGGTCGGATAATCGACCTGCGGCAGCGCAGAGACTGGGAGTTCAAGGTAAGCGACAATTCCCGAGAGGAGAATCGCCACCATGAATAGGACCGTCGCAACCGGTCGGAGAATGAAATGCCGGGACGGGTTCATACACAGTTCTTGCAAGTAGCCAAATCAACTGGCTGGGATGAGGACGATGGAATCAATTTCCACTGACAGGGAGAAGGCGAACTTTCCCCACACGCCTTTGGTTGGGAAGGAGCCTGCATTTATCGCAACTGACGGACATCGTCTTCTCGCTGGGTCGTGTGCGGTGACTACGTCGCTTCCAGAAGACAATTCCCCAGCGGCACAATGCGAAACGAGTCGTTCCCGCTCGTGTACTGAGATGTTGCAACAGATTCTGATGAACCGGCCGATGGCGCTCTTTCCGTCTGTGCTCCGGGGGCAGAGGAATCTGCGGGAGCCCCATTCTTTCGGGATTCTGAACTCTGGCTTTCAGGCAGGATCACCTTCGCTTTGGGATGAAGTTTGTCCAGTCCGTCGGTCACCACCAGTTCACCTTCACTCACCCCGCTGGTCACGCAGACGAGAGTCCCTTCGCTGGGGCCAGTCGTCACCGTCCGCAGCTCGACCGTGTTATCAGGCTGAACAACATAGACATAGGTGGACTCAGGACCACGCTGAATGGCTGAGGACGGGACAACAAGAGCATCCTTCAGCACATCCACAAGCAAGCGGGCGTTGACAAACTGGTTCGGGAACAGTGCGTGATCTTCATTCTTGAACATCGCTTTGAGCCGAAGTGTTCCCGTTGTCGCATCGACCTGATTATCGATCGCGGTGAGTGTTCCGGTCGCCAGCTTCGTCTTGAAGTCGCGGTCATATGCCTCGACGACCAGTTCTCCTTCCTGTTGCATCCTCCTCTGAACACGTGGAATCTCATCCTGGGGAATGGTGAAGACGAGGGCGATTGGTTCGAGCTGGGTAATCACCATCAGACCAGCGGGATCATTCGCGCGGACGATGTTCCCCTGATCAACCAGCCGCAAACCAATTCGTCCACTGATGGGGGCCGTAATACGGCAATACTCCAGCTGGAGCAGGGCGTTCTCATAGGCGGCTTTGTCGATCTGAAGTGTTGCCTCAGCCTGATTGACGATCGCAATCTGCTGATCCAGCTGTTGGGGGGTGGTGGCATTGTCCTTCATCAGATCCCGCTGCCGGGCCAATGTCACCTGAGCCAGTTTCAGGGCCGCTTCGTCATGAACAAGTTTTCCGGCAGCCTGATCCACCTGCATCTGATAGGGGCGTGGGTCAATCTCCGCGAGGAGGTCTCCTTGCTTGACCATCTGCCCTTCTTTGAAGGCAACGTTGATCAGTTCCCCATCAACACGACTTTTCACCGTCACCGTGTTGTATGCGGTAATTGTTCCCAAACCGTTCAGGTAGACGGGAATGTCCTGCGGGACCACTTTGGCAATCTTGACCGGTGTCGCCCGTTCAGGTCTCGGAGCGGGAGGAGGGGCTTCGTGAAGGACATAAGTCTTGACCCACGGAAGCCAGTATGGGTTGAAGTACCACGCAGCGGCTCCAGCCGCAATGAACAAGGTCCATCGAATCAATGACCCCACAAGAGTGCGTTTCGACTCCTTTTGCGGGGGAGGAGAGGTTGGTGGAGTCGGAACGGTCTCTCGCTCTGTCGTCCTGGTGGGACGATTGGCAGGAGGCTCGAGCGCCGGATTCAGGGAGGGTATGGTCATATCTTTTTTCGCTCGGACCGGGGATGATTGCGAGGGGAGGGAAGATGCCACGAACGGCAAACTCTTCCTTTGGTCGTCGGATCGACTTCGCTATTTCCGTGAGAGGAACAACGGATACGGCGAAATCAGTGCAACGACGAACGCCCGTGAGAATCGTCTGAGGACCCCTCTCACGGAAACTATTGGGGGGCGGTTGGGTCTTCACGGACGATGTCCATCAAGACCTAATAATGATTATTGATGAAACCTGAACCGCCGTAAACTGTTCCGCGGCAAACAGCCATATATGCCAAATGGCTTACTTCAACAAGTCGACTTCAGGATTGAGCTACAGTCACGACGTTCTGGAGTTCCTGAGGTCGCTTCACCGAACCAGTTTATTCTCGCAGGTTCAAACGAAAAAACCCCATCCTCTTTTTGAAAAAAGAGAATGGGGTCGGAATTCAAAGATTCTTCTGCTCGTCAATTCGCGGGTGTGGTCTGACGGGCAGCCTGTAACGGAGCGGGGCCCTGTCCGTAGTAGACGCTTGGCTCATCAATGATCCACGGCGTTGACCAGGACTTCCCATCATCCGCTGAGCAGACGTTGAAGAAGATCGTGTTGAATGTGGTTCCCCGAATATTGTAGGGGAGTGAGGACCGGATGTAGTCGGCTTGTGTCAGCGGTTCGACTCCCGCACGGGCGTAGTAGTGAACCCGTCCATCCGGGGTCACAGACATTCCCAGAGTCCACCAGCCGGGCTCATTGATTTCCGGTCCCTGCATTTCGTGCCCCAGCTCATTGGCACGCAAAAGCAGAATGGCATACGGATGGCCCTTCTTGTTCATCGGATCGTCGCCCGGAACAAAGTGGATGAAGAAGCCCGGGTAATAAGGTTCCATTTCCACAACGGTGCGGTTGCTGTTTCGAAACAACCGGCGGACAGGTGACTTGTCCGGTTTCTCCATTGGCCCCTGCATTCCGGCACGATATCCAAACGAGACACCGTTACGCTGCTCCCATTGATCCCAGGAAGGGAGGTAAACGCGGACAGTGGTGCTGGGAGAGGAGGCAATCGAGATTGGACGGGCCTTCATGATGAAGTCGTCCTGAGCTTGGCGAATGTTTTTTGTGCGGAGGTTGAAGCCCGGATTTCCGGGAATCCCCGTATCACGGGAACGGAGATACAAGCATCCCAGACTTCCGGGGATACCACCGGCAGGGGTCTCCACCCATTTCACAGAGTCTGGAGCACCCCGCTTGGGACTCTCAAACCACATCCCGTTACTGCTGAATCCCAGCGGGTAACGAATCTGTTCGTCCTCTTCCTTGCTGCTCTTGGGCAGATTGTGGGTATAGACGAATGTCGAATCTTCAAAATCATCCCGATTGAGGAGTTGCCCGGACCCGGGGACAAACTGGGCAAACGTCACCGCGGGAAGCATCAGTACCGGCGTCGCCAGTAACAAGATTCGAAAACAGTGCAGCCAACAGAGCATCGTAGGTTTCCATCCTGGAGACATCCGAGCCGACGAATTATGGAGAAACCACCAGTCCGATGGTTCACTCCTGAAGTATCGGATGTCCGGACTGGAACGATATTGGCTTCCTGATTGGGTTCTGGTTGGTGAAGATAGAGAACCTTTACCACAGGCAGAGTCTGCCGAACATCAGATCGCGAGGCTTCCGTTCGGCAGATTTCACCCAGACTCGGAGCAAACCCGCCTCTCAGCACTCAGGCCCATCGGGAAACAGCTGCGAGACACTGGTCCGGTCATGAATCGATTGAATCGCTTCTGCAAAGAGTCGAGCGACAGAAACAACAGAAATATTGTGCGACAACGGATCGTGCTGGGGTTCAATCGTATCTGTGATGAACAACTGTTTGATCTTGCTGTTCGCGATTTTCTGGGACACCCCTTTGGACAGAGCTCCGTGGGATACGGCAGCGTAGATGTCGTTTGCTCCCCGCTCCTTGAGAACGTCCGCCATGGCGATCAGGGTTCCTCCCGAAATGGTGAAGTCATCCACGATCAGAACATTCTTGTTCCGCACGTCCCCAATCAGCTCCAGAACATGAGCCTGTTCTGAGTGGTCACGGCGGACCTTGTTACCAATGACAACCGGGACACCGAGATAATTCGCATATGCGGAAGCACTCTTGGCAAACCCGATATCGGGGCTGCACACCACGAGATCCGGAATTCCAAGCGTCCGAATGTGGTCGCACAGCACATATCGGGCATAGAGATGATCCACAGGCTTGTGGAAAAAGCCCTGAATCTGGGGGGTGTGCAAGTCCATCATCAGACAGCGATCAGCACCGGCAGCCTCAATGGCATCCGCGCAGACCCTCGCCCGGATCGAAACCCGTGGCTCGTCCTTCTTATCCCCTTTGGCATAGCTGAAAAACGGAATGACGGCTGTCACCTGCTGAGCACTGGCACGTTTCAGGGCATCAATCCAGAACAGCAACTCCATAAAGTTGTCGTTCACCGGATGATGGGTCCCCTGAATGATGAAGCAGTCACGTCCGCGGACATTTTCCAGAATTCGAACGAAGACGTTTCCTTCGCTGAAGTAATGGGCTTCACACGGGGTCAGACGGACGCCAAGCTCGTCCGCAATGCGCTGGGCCAGCAGTTTATTCGCAGAACCAGCCAGCAGTGCCAGCTCCCCTTGAGGAGGTTGAAACGCATGCGGTCGAGGACCGTGATTGGGGCGGTGCTGCATTCGAGGACGCTTCAGAAACGGTGCAGAAGGATAAATTGGAAAGCAGGAGAGTTTCGCTGGATCCAGCCAACTCCCGAATCATACAAGCCGGACCGACAGTGACAAGCCGCCCAGAGGTCTGTTCAACAACTCCCGATTCGGCCCCCCGCGTTCCTGACAGTGCGAAACACAAATTTGGGCAATATTTGCCGAAAGATTGCAACTTTGGACGGTGCTCCCCTCCTGAACCGGGCGCCCGGATTCCCGGACATAGGAATCGTTCCCTCATTCAGAGGGAACATAGGGATAAGCCACTCGACACCAAAGTCAAACTCTGCGGGGGGAAGGCACCGGCTTATGGAAAAACTCCGGGAAAGTCCGAAAACCGATTGGTTGACGGGAGAAATTGTTCCGAATGATCAATGTAGTTGTATGGAAAGGACTCTTCCGATGAAGCGGTATATTGCAGCTGTCACGGTCATTCTCCTCGGTGTCGTCGCATACGGAGTCAGCGTCTACGCCGGTGGACAGGCAAAGATGGAATACGCACCGTATCCCGTCAAAAAACTGACGAAATGCGCTCTCCCATACGACGACCGCACCAAGGCCATCATTTGTACAGACCGGCCCATTCCACCCCACTGGGTCATTGTCGGGGTCCGGCACACCCCCGGGTGCAATGGCCTGTGCAACAATTCCTGGGTCATTCAACGACTTCCGAACTATCCCGGAGCAGAAATCGTGATCTGCAACATGCAGCCAATTCCTCCGGGATGGGCGGTCGTGGAGACTGTGAAGTCCTGCTATTGCGGACACGGAGTCGATGGAATCCGCATCCGCAAGATGTAGCCCCGGATTCGGGCCAGCCATCAGCTATCGCAGGCGTGGCCCGAAAACCTGAACCATCTTCTTGAACTCCGCATCGGAGATGTTCACCGGGATTTCCCGCACGTTCCAGTCAAGCATGATCGCCTTAAAGACGGTCTGATCGGGGTCTGGCTTGCCGAGACAACGGGTCGGGGCCTTCGGGTCAAAAGGCAATCCTCCCGGCTTGGTCCAGAAGTCTGCCTTGTCGGCTCCGGTTTCAATCAGGACGAGCATCTCGGAAGGATCTCCCCGGACTTCGGACAAATCCGGAGCCTTTCCGGATCGGAAAAGGGTCTCGTTTCCAACGACCAGATGCAGCCGGGTTTTTCCTTCGGGGTCATCACCGAAGACCTTGGGCATCATTTTGATCAGAGGCTTGTTTGTTGGACTGTCCCAGCGTTCTTCCAGATTGAACTGAGCGAACAACTCGTGTTCGCCAAGTTCTGGAAGAAGATAAACCCGCCAACTCAGGCCCCGATTCTTTGCGATGGCAGCAGCCTGCTTCGCTTCGGGGCTGGCCAGTCGCCTCATCATGGCCTCCCGCTGGGCCGGATTCATGCGATTAAAGCGGCCAAGCGCTCTCGGGTTTTGCGGCGGAACCTGTTCTGCCGGTGCCTCCGGCATGGGCTGGGGGGTCGTCTGAGGGTTCTGATTCTGAAGCTGCGATTGAAGCTGTTTTTGCAGTGCCGGCGGAAGTTGCGACTGAACTTCCGGAGAAATGGCGCCCGGATTCTGGCCCATCTGCGGAGGAACAGCGAATGGAGAAGTCCCTTCTGCACCCGGCCCGACAAGGCCCGAGACATCCCCAGCAATCGTCTTGAGGTACGCTTCGATCTTTTCTTCATCCATTCCGGACCCGTTGGCAGCCGGCAAATGGCCATGCCGAGTCTGATAGCTGACCATCGCCAGCGCCACCGACTCCAATGGAGAAAGCTCCGGTGCAGCGGCTCCCCCGAGCACCATCGCCATGGTGGATGGAGGAAAAGCAGTCAGGAGCTGGTCAATGTGTTCGGGACGCTTCAGCGTCAGCGCGAGGGTCTTGTTTTCCGCCTTGATGACTGATCCCGAAATCAGATCGCCAATCAGGTCATATTGAGCCTTCTGAGCTGGGTCTTCCTGATTGAGCAGGTTTTGTACAGCCTTGCCCTGATCTTGTGCCTGCCGAAGCAACTGCCGGGCGAATTCTCCCATCGCACGAACCGGTTCATCGGAGGGAAATCCAAGTGCGACATGGAGGAGTTCCTCAGCCTGAAGATCGAGAGTCAGCCTCAAGCTGTCCGTTTCCCGGATCTGCGGGACCAATGCCCCGACAGGACCTGCGGCAGCCAGCATGGGATCGATAAATTCAAAGCCACCCTCTGGAGCGTGTGCAATGACGGCAACCATCGGGTTTCCGATCGTATTCAGACTGCTATGAAGCTTTGATGTTGTCTGAGCTGCGGAAGCTCCAGCCCCGGAATCAGAAGACGGCTCGTCTTCCGAAGGCCGTTCCTGAGGTGTGGAACCGTTATTATCTGCAACTGCAGCAACGACAGATCGAGCTTCCACAATGGCCTCGGCCCGATCAGCCCGAGCGAGGATGAAGACCTTTTCCTCGGGAAAAACCAGAACATTCGGATGCTCCGAAAAATGGACATACGGGACATCCCGCACCACCTGCAGGGTTGCTTCTCCTCCGGATTCAGCCTGAGGAAAAATCACCCCTTTCACCGGAACCGGGACTGCCAGACGAACCACAATGCCATCGACTCCGGGCGGAAGGGTCGGGCTCTCGGGAGAAGGTCTCTGGCTGGCGGGATCGAATTCGCCGCTCGCGATGATCCGGATCTCCTCGACCATCCCGATCATCCGGGTGACATCCTCTTCTGTCTGCAGCAGACGCTGAAGGGTCTGTGCGGTCGTCTCTCCGGGGGCCGCCAGTTCCGTCAGAATATTCTGAACGAGAGGGCTCTCAAGAATGCGTCGCGGTGAGATCAGTACCACCCCGGTCGCATCTTCCGGAATAAACCGCAGATCAATCTTTTCTGCGACTTCCCCCATCGGAGGAAGCTCTGGAACATCCTTCCACTCGCTCTTTGGATCGAGCTGGAACTTGTATTCCGCCAATGATTCGGCATCGACCGTATCAGTGCCGGGACGCTGAAAGAGTGCTGCCAGCGAACCCAGGTCGACCGGAAGACTCAATACGGACGAGTCGTACATGATCGCGGTGACTTTCTCGCCCACATCTCCCAGCATGGCTGCGGGATTCTCCGGGTCGAGAGTCAGTCCACCGGGTCGAGTCCAGTAGTCCGCCTGATTCGGGCCGGCCTGAACGGCGAGAATCATTGGGGCGTTATTCGGGTTCAAATCAGATGGGCGCGGACCGATTCCCGGTTGAAACGGTCCTGACGGGCCAGTTACCAGATGCAGCGATGTCTTTCCCTCCGGATCACTCCCGAAAATTGCGGGCATCTTGCTCAGCAGACTCTTGTTATGCGGACTGTCCCAGCGTTCATCGTGTCGAAACTGGTTATACAGTGCCTGTTCTCCCAGCATCGGGAGAATCGACACGCGCCAGCTCAGTCCAGTGGCACTGCTGGTCGAACCATCCCCGTTAATCGTGGGGAAGTGTCCGTTCTTTTCCGCGAACTGGTGCATCGCCTCCGCAATGCGTCCCAGATTCGCATCGGCCTTGAACCGTTTCAGCTCAGCAAGCGCTTCCTGGACTTCAGCGACCAGAGGAGAATCGCTTTCAATGACCGTTGAGGGGGCCAGAACTCGTGCCCCATCCTGACCATCCGAGGCCGATACCGCAGCTCCCCCCGGAAGAGTCGTCGCTGGATTTGCTGGCATTTCACCAGATTCGCTTGTCATCTCCGGCTGCTGGGCATCCTCCCCTGCGTCAGGAGGATTGGAAGCAGGGGCAGGGACAGGAGCCTGCGTCACAGGAGGAGGAGATGGAGGGGGAATATCTTCCTGCTGGTTTCCGCAACCGGCGAACAGAGCCAGCAGAAGAAGCGGGCACCATTTCGAAAAACAAGTCTTCATAGATCACCAGTTGCACGGAGCGTGATGAATTGAGATGAAATTTGAAGCAGATCCCTGACGGATTCGTCCTCGACACTCATGCTGTCACGAAACAGACAAACGAGGCAGCACCCGACAAGGCATTAGAGTGCTGAAGAACTTCAGCAGGATTCAACATAAGTGAGACGAAGCACAGAGTCAAAGTCAGCGTTCAATTCAGCCGCCTTCAACACAGAGCCTGACCTTTCAAACAAACGCTGGCACTAGCGCAATCTGCGATCCATTCGCCAATGACCAATGCAGCAACGAAATCTATTTTCCGGGGAGTTTCCAGACCGGATGAAGGGGCGGAGGACCTGAGATCAGACATTCAACAATTCTTGACAACAACACCAGAGAAGGACCATCGCCGGGAAATTCTTCAATCAGGCGCCCGGCATAGTGTGCTGCAGAGCGAAACTCGCGGTTTTCGAAGAGCTTGAGGGCCTGCGTATATCCCTGGATCAGATTGGGAGAGGTCTCTGGCGGCAGGATTTCGAGAAGCCGAACAGGCACATCCATGTTCACAACCTGAACATCGCACAAAGGTCTGGTCACGATGTCAGATGGCAAGCCTTGAGCTGTCTCTCCTGTCACGATCAGGCGGACCCCCAGATGCTTGGTCGCCCCCTGCACGCGACTGGCAAGATTCACTGCATTTCCAAGCGGGCTGTATTTGAACTTGTATTGCGACCCGGAGTTCCCCACCTTGACCATTCCGGAGTTGATCCCGATCCCCAGGTCCATCACTTCGCCAAGGCGTTCGTACCAGCGTCGGTTAATTTCGGGAAGCCTCGTCACCATTTCCTGCGCAGCACGGCAGGCAAGTTCCCGATGATTTTCCTGTGGACGCGGGGCCCCCCACATCGCCATCAGTTCATCACCGATGTAGTCCACCAGCACTCCCGAATGACGGAGCACGCAATCGGACAGGACACCCATCACGTCGACGATCCAGTCGAACGTTCTCGACGTTCCGACCCGCTCAGTGATTCGGCTGAACCCACGAATGTCACAAAACAGGATGCTGACTTCCGCATCCCGACCTAACAGCAGATCGGGATTCTGCTCCAGTTCCTCAGCCAGTTCCGGTGAAAAGAACTGCTCAAACTGAAGCCGCATTTTCCGGGCCGCCTCTTCCTGCTGTTGGCGGGCCAGACCCGAGGAAATCCCGCACGCTAACAATTCCATCAGCCGTGCTTCGAGACTGGACAAGGATTCCCGACGGTCATTGATGACCCGTCGGCGATCCCCATATAACGCGCCGATCACTTCCCCCGTCGGGCTGAGAATCGGAGCAGCGACCACGGACTCCACATCCAGCAGACTGGCCGATGCGGCCCGACTCGCCATTTCCTTGTCCCAAAACGTGCGACGCTCGGACTGGAGACGACGGAGGACATGGCTACTCGCAGCCGAAATGGAGCGGTGACGCTGTTCCGGAACAGTCAGTTCCTCACTCCACTTGCCATCACAGAAGGAGAGGACTCGAGCGGTATCGAGATTGAGAAGAGAGACCGCCCCTTCTGCTGCCGTCTTAAATAACTGCTCAACGGTGCATGCGGTCTGGAAAACATCCATCACCTTCTGGAGCGCGACGACCAGAAATTCGGACTGCTGAATGTCCTTGATCCGCGAGCCAGCCTGACCAGCAGAGGAGGGGGACTCCAGGACTCCCATTTCCTCAAGTGTGCCGAATCGGATCGTGGCAGCCCGTTTGATCGCTGACGCGAGGTCTCCCGTCTGAAGGGGGAGATTCGTCACTTCGGTCAGCCCCTCAAGTGGCCGGGAATCGTCGATCGGATCGAGTGCGACAACTCGATCAGCGTTCAAGGAAATGACGAGCGGGAGTGAATAAACCTCTTTGCCGAGAGGGGGCACAGGAGTCTGCCCAACAACTCGCATGGGGAGGGTCTCGCTGACATTTGTCAGTTCGACCTGATCATTGGCAAGAGGTGTCACAAGAATCTGCCGACGACCGACAGTCGTTTCTGAGAGCGGAGCCACAACCAGACGCTGCGTTTCTCCTTCAAGAGGACGCAACCGGTATTCCGGGGATTCATCCGCCCGCTGTCGACCAATTTCAACCGGTCCATCGAGATCCGCGGAGAACGCCAGTCGCTGTTGTTCAAGAAGACGAAGGTGATACGCCATATGGTTTTGGAAAAGACCCGCGATCCTTCCCCCAGCTCATCAGCTGAGGAATCGACGCGAAGAGATGCAATCAATGGGGCTGGGGATCTCGCTCTTGCCGGTCGCAGAGAAAATGCCCAGATGTCGACCAAAACACCGAAACATCATTTCGCATGCGACACAGTAGCTGATCAGGATGCCCTCTCGTCATTTTTGCGAGACCATCCACTCATTGTTGTCATCGGACTCGCCCGGAAAGACAAGCCCGAAGGAATCAATTCTTCAGTAATTTCGATATTCCAGCATTGGATTGTGAAGCAAACAACATTTAAAAATCCGGAAGGACCAGACCAACCCTCCTAATCTTCCGCCACTCGATGTTCCGTCTCTCTCCTGGGTTCTGTAGCGCGGAGGGAAAACTACGAAAATCTTCATGAAGAGACATAAATCTGTTCCCGATCTCCCATCCATTCCTTTAGAATCAAGTTTTACAACTGGGCAGTGAAGTGTGAAATTTTCTGTCCCTGCAATTGAAATCGGTGCGACCTTAACCTGAGCGGGCTGTGAGCGAGATCGGTTTAAAGGGGACGCAATCGGGCCAACCGGGGGAAGCCGCATCGATAATTTCTCTGTGACGTCAAGTTCCAAGAGCAGCGATTCGGCCGAGTAGTCTGGACGTGAATCAAGATCCCAACGCCACGTTCGATATCCCCACATTCCATGAGGACTTCGCAGGTCTTCTGGGAACACAATGGGCACGTGGGCGCTATCAGCTGACCAAGCTGCTCGGGCAGGGAACGTTTGGGGCCGTTTTCGAAGCAACGGACGAGCTGTTCCAGTCTCAGCCCAAAGCGATCAAACTCTCCGTCGCTATCAGTTCGGACAAGCTGTTCTTCCGCGAAGCCAAGCTGCTGGGAGAAATCCGCCACGACAACGTCGTCAAGGTGCATGACTACGGTGTCGAGGAAGGGATTCCTTATATCGTCATGGATCTCCTCGAAGGAGATTCTGTCGACAAGCTCCTCCAGAAGTATCAGGGGCGACTTCCAGAACCGTTACTGGTGAAGTTCGTCAGGGAAATCGGTTCGGCGCTCCATAATGTCCACCTCAAGAATCTGGTGCACCGGGACTTAAAACCGAACAACATTATTTTCGCCAAAACCGGGGGAGTGGATCATCTGGGGCAGCCAATCATGCGATTCGTGCTGCTCGATTTCGGAATTGCGGGCCGTCTCGATCCCCAGTCCTCCCTGCGACACACCAGTGTGCAGGGAGCGGGCACGCTTGAATACATGGCCCCTGAACAGGCCCAGTCGAAGGAGTCGACCAGTCGAACAGACGTCTATTCGTTCGGGGTGATGCTCTATCAGTTCCTGACAGGGCGTGTCCCCTTTCCCGCCCAGGGAAATACTCACCTGGCAGTCGCTCAGGTCATCACCGCTCTGATTCAGAATCCTCCACCGCCGTTCAAGGAAGTTGCCCCCAACATTGAATTCCGGCCGGGGATCGAAGAACTGGTCATGCAGTGTCTGGCCAAGGAACCTGAAGACCGGCCCGAAAGCGTCCTTTACGTCAGCAACAAATTCCTCGAGCTGTCGGGGTTCAATCTCACTTCGGAACTTCAACAGGTCTCCACTCTGCAATCGGGTGGAGAAACGTCGGAGCCGTTTTCTCAGTCCCACATCGGAACCCGACCGACCGGCGCCTCGATGACAGTTGTCACCGGGCAGGGGACCATGGTACTTGGGAAAAAGACTCTGGTTCCGCTGATGCTTATTATCCCGATCCTGTTGTTTCTCAGCACGATGGGGGCGTATTTCATCTGGATCGCACCTCGGGAACCGATCTCCGCTCCGATCGTTTCTCCAGATCCCGTTCCTCCTCCAGCCCCGGCATTTGCGGTTTCAGCCCCTCCCTGGCTCAGCATCACCGCCGGAACACGCAAGGAGCTGGCCATCAGTCTCCAGAACGGCGGGACAGACCACGCGGTCATTCAGGTTCAGTCCCCCTCTGAATTGATTGAAACCCCGGCCGTCGTCGAATCGGATTCTCCATTCCTGACACTTCCGGTCACCGTCGACGTCAATACTCCCGCTGGGAATCACACCCTGACGATGGTGGCAAAGCAGGGGAACCATCAGAAGGAGTTCAGCACCATCATTGATGTCGCTGCTCCTCAAGTCTGGATGCCGGATTCCAAAAACTTCCCTGTCGAGCACGAAGGGAAGATCGTCACCATTAATGGGACGAACTATTACGAACAGCTGAATTTCATGGTTCCCGGCGAACCACCGGTCCGGTTCATTCTCGTCGACCCGCGCCAGATGAAGGAGCGGATCGATCCCTTTTACATGATGGAAAACAAGGTCTGGAACAGCCTGTTTGGACGTTTTGCTTCCGAGCGGTCGATTCAATATGACAATCCTCTCGGAGTGAAACAGGGGAGTGAGGAATGGAAACGTCTCCCTGCCTTGAACATGAACTGGAACGATGCGGCCAGTTTCGGGAAATGGCTGGGAGGAAACCAGGTTCAACTCCCCACCATCAAGCAATGGTGGGCCGCGGCAGGATACTTCGACATCAATCGTCCCGAAGAATTTCGGGTAGGACCGTTCAAAATTGAATCGGGGGTTTCCGAAGCCGAGGCGAAGAAGCCTCTTCCCGGATATCACCCGGTTGGAAGCATTGATAATGAAATCAGTCCTCATGGAATCCGGGACATGGTTTCCAACGGGCGCGAATGGACCTCAAGCCTCTATCCACCGGTCCTGACACGTGCCCAGTTCCCCAGCAATGACCAGAACGTCTTTCAGGCCGGGGGATTTGGAATTTCCACCCGTCCAACATTCGAATACGCCAACCGAATCTTTCAACCCGGGTCAGGAGACACTCCGAAATCGTGGGGAACCGACTTCCCCGCAGAAGACCTGGGATTTCGGCTTGTGCTGGAACCAACTCCGTGAGGGGAACGGGCCCAGAACGGGCGTATCATCCGCCTTCAACTCCATTCGTTCCTTCTCGCCACGCGAAATTCCATCGCAGCCGATCTGAAAATCTGTTCGCATTTGCGACGTCACATTTGTTTAATGATTGACACTCCATCCAACATCACTGATTATTGAACTCGTGAAGGCAGACGGGGCCTGAACGATTCAATTACTTCACAAGAGGGCCTCATCATGCGCCTGACCTGGTGCCGTCCGTCTCGTTGTGTTGCTGTTTCCCGTTCGCTTCTCTTTACTGTCGCTGTTTGCCTTTTCTGGATCACTCCATACAGCAGCGTCGTTGCTCAGGAGCAGCCCGCGAAAGATGAAATCGCGGGGGGATCAGCTCCTCTCCTCCGGCTCAGCAATAATGGCCCGCTCAGCGCGGTGACCTCGCTGGCCATCAGCCCCAATGGACAGGTTCTTTATGCGGGGGGATGGGACAAGGTTGTCCACGTCTGGTCCCGACAGGGAAAGAACTTTGTTTACGACCCAAGAGCGACGTATCGAATCCCGGTCGGAGGGGGACTTGATGGCAGCATCAATGTGCTGGCCCTCTCTGATGATGGCCAGTGGCTGGCAGTCGGCGGGCGCGGAGCGAAACGTGGAGTCGCTGGCCAGCGGGATTCCGGCTACCTGATGCCGGGAGGAAGCCTTTCAACGGAGTCCTGGATGGATGAAGGCCAGATCTATGTCTTCAATACCAGCACTAGAGAATGCATCACGCTGCGAGGCCATCTGGGCGCCGTGGTTGCTCTGGCCTTCGCAGCCAGTTCTCCCGGGCATCCACCCACCCTGATTTCATTTTGCTCAACGGAACTTGAAGGCCGTTCCAGCGGGCAGATCGCTGCATGGAATATTGCAACGCGCTCGCAGATTGGTCTGATTGATGAGTACGTCCCTACGAAACAAGGGGGCACTCAACCGGTCCCCCTTCCGGCGATCAACGTCAGTTTTCCCCCCCGAATAGTTGCCTGGTGGGACGGACCAGCACCGAACAATCTTCGTGCGGCCATGACATGGGGAGTTCCGGAATTTGGACTGCGAATCTGGAATGTTGCGGAAAGAAGAATTGGTCCCGCCATCACCAATGATCCGGTTCATTATTTCTCGATTGAAGGGAGCGACCCAGCAGTCGTCCTGAGTGGAGGAGGAAATACCCGCACTGGAAAAATTGAGTTCGGGAAATGGTCCATCACCGGGAAATCACTTCCTGCCCGTGAGCGAGACTACACCACGCTTCATCAGTTCGGGATGCAGGAATACATCACGAATATTGTTCCCGGAACGAAAAAAGTCGGCGGGTGCGTCATCATTAGCGATTTCCAGAACAGGAAAGCCCGGCTGGTCGCATTCAGTCAGGATGGCAAGACCATCGTGAAGGAACAGCCACTCTGGGATGGCCTTTTTTCGGCGTCCGTCGCCCGCGCCTCTCAGGAAGGGACTCTGGCAATTTGCCGGGCCGGTGCATCAGAAATCCTCATCTTTGATGAAGAGGCGCCGCAACTCGGGACTCCTCCGCAACAACTCAATCTCAACTTTGCACGGGCCAACAAGGTCGCCTTTGTCCAGAATGGCGACTCACCAGGACTGAAAGTTCAGCTCGCGAACCGAAATCAGGTGGTCTTCGATCTTTTCAATGGGAAGTGGCGGCCAGCGACAGCAGATTGGCAAGACAATTCCCTTCAAGCTCAAGACTGGACGATCACTCCTGGTGCCTCCGGAAAGGGGACGCTGATCCTTTCGGTGAAGGCGCCCGGGCAGGCGCGCTCGGACCTGTGGCAGCTGATGGAGTTCTCCCGGCGCTTCACCACCGACGAGTGC
>CALLWY010000154.1 GCA_938015865.1 uncultured Planctomicrobium sp. | reverse complement strand
GATGTCCTGCCACGATCTGCTGGCATCGTATTCGGGACAGATTCTGATCCTCGCAGGAGACACTCCGCTTCTTCGCGGCAGTTCACTGGCTCGACTTCTGAAAGAACAGGCCGATGCCAATGCTGCCTGTGTCGTTGGAACGGCCCGGACGGAAAACAACGCCGGACTGGGGCGCATCGTTCGTGACGAGCAGGGGAATTTCCTTCGGATCGTCGAGCAGCGTGACGCCAGCCCGGAGGAGTTGAAGATTACCGAGATCAATACCGGATGCTTTGCGTTTGATGGCCCGTCGCTGTTCTCCGCACTTCAAAAAGTTCGTCCTGAGAACGCTCAGGGAGAATACTACCTGACGGATTGTCCGGAGATTCTTCTTCGCGAAGGAAAGACGGTCCGGGCTGCCTGCGTGATGGAGATTGAAGAGGCACTCGGGGTCAACACGCAGGAACAACTGGCGGAGGTCGAAGCGGTGATGCGAGGCCGTTGAAGCTGCCGCCAAAAACTCCGTTCCCGTCCGGCAGCGATAATCTGCAGGAACGGGAACGGAAACAAACCCGGTATCAGCGGTTACTCAATGCATTGCTGCGCGTCAGTCATTACCAATCAGATAGAGCGGGGCAGTGAGCATGACACGCTCGCTGTGCACCCCCTCCAGCTGAAGCAATGCCGAACGGACCAGCTGGCTTCGCTGTGGATCGAGTCCTTCCAGAGCCGGCTCAATGAGTGACCACAGCCCGGAGGAAAGGTGCTTGTCATCCTTCTTCTTGCCGGAGGTTTCTTCGACGAGCACTTCCAGAAAGTTCTTGCGCTTCGGATACGTTCTCACTTCATAGTCGTCCAGTCCCACCTCCTTAGCAGCGTAGGCAATGGCATCATTCAATGATCCCAGCTCATCCACCAGCCCCAATTCGAGTGCCTGGGCTCCGGTGTAAACACGGCCTCCGGCGATCTCATCGATCGGTTTCTTCAGCTTGTCCTTGCGTCCTTCGGTCACGTGCTGTTTGAAGACGTTATAAATTTCGTCCATCCATCCCTGAATTTCTTCCTTTTCCGGCTTTGACCACGCCTTCGCGGAGCGCATCAATCCGGCATTCCGCCCGCGCTGGACCGCGGTGAAATTGACTCCGATCCGCCTCCACATCTGATCGGTCGCCAGTTTACCTGCGACAACCCCGATGGAACCGGTGATGGTCGTTGCATCGGCAAAAATCCGGTTGGCCCGTGAAGAGACATAGTATCCCCCACTGGCAGCAACGTTCCCCATCGAGACGATGACCGGCTTCTGATTCTGCACCTCCCGGACCGCCTGCAGGATCACTTCACTCGCAACGGCCGATCCCCCGGGCGAATTCACGCGCAGAACCACAGCCCGGATTCGAGGCTCATCGGCAATACTGTCCAATGCCTTCCGAATGGACTCGCTATAAGCCCCTTCCGTCCCTCCGAAAAGCGATGGCTCTTCCTTGCCAAGCAGAATCGGACCGTCGACATGAACAACAGCAACAGAGTTCTTCGTGGTCGACGTCGATTTCGCGTCATTGAGCAATTTTGCCCAGAGCTGAAGCAATGCAAAGGGGTTATCCAGATCCAGATCCTGAGCCGTTTTCTTTCCGTAAGACTTCTCCAGGCGAATGGTCGCCCCATGCGTTTTCTTCAGGAACGCGAGAAGTTCTTCACGACCTTCAACTGCATCGATGAGTCCAGCTTCCTTTGCTGCCTCTGCAGAATAAACTCCGCGATCCACCCACGATTCGACCGTCTTCCGGTCAACGTTCCGGTCCTCTGCAATCATTCCAACGATGCTGCTGTAGAGGCTGTCAATCAGCCAATTGTTCATTTCAGCAGCCTCGGGACTCGACTCCTTCCGCATAAACATTTCGGCAGCACTCTTGTACTCCCCGCAGGTCAGGAAGTCTGGCTGGACACCAATCATGTCCAGCAGACCGCGGACATAGAGTCCTTCCATGTAGAGACCAGTGACCCAGACATCCCCGATCGGCACGACACTGGCGCGGGAAGAGGAGGAGAGAAGCAGATACGTTCCCGTCCGGACGGAATCTGCGTGAGCGTACACCGGCTTCTTGCTTTTGATCTCTTTGAGGACTTCACGAACCTCCTCGATCTGTGCAGGCTGAAGGCTGGAATTGTTCACGAAGACGACCAGAGCGGCCACCTTCTCATCATCTCCTGCCTTCTTGATGCGGTTCAGCAGGGAGTGAAGTGACTCGACATTCAGCGATCCAAAGATCGGGTCTTCGGCTGCGGGCTTATCGGTGATGGTTCCACCGAGATCGAAGACAGCGACCACGTTCGGTGTCGTCTTTTCATCAGACGCCATCAGCGGGGCAGCAAAGACTACCAGACCGATCAAGGCAGCCGCAGCCACTGATCTGCTTATTAATTTAAATGTGATGCACGCATCCTGAAGTGCTCCCCGAGACATCGTTCTCGACTCCTTTTCCGATTCTGGCAGTTATTGTTCTGGTCGTTATTGCTGAACGGACACGAACAGTGTTCTTTCCGATTCCGTTTCCAGATTTGATTAAACACTTTTTCTGGAAGAACGTCCAATCGACAAGCCAGAGAACCGAGCAGGCGATGGATCGCGCGAGTCCGAATTTGTGTCGCAGGTCACCATCCGATCTCCGGAAAAATGATCGCTCTGATCCAATTCCTGATCGCATTTGCGGTGTTCAATATTTATCCTGTTGATTCTGGGCCGTCCGAGACAGAAAGGAGTCACTGATGCGACCAGCAGCTCGCCGGAGACCTCTTGTTTACGAGGGACAGGATTTCTCGACCGAGGAATTTGAGACGTCATCGCGGACGGCCAACGAACCACAGTTATTTCCGAATCTGATTCCTGCCACTTTTCCGGAGTGCGCCGTGCCCGAAGTTCACCCCCAACCTCGCGTCTTCCACACTGTACTGGGATGGCTGGGATTTCTGGGATCAGACCGCGGAATGACAGTCCTGACATTTGGCCATGATCAGGAAGACGATGTCTATGATCGATTGAACTTTGAATCGGTCTGGAATCGTCCCGCCCGCTCGTATGACGACGACACTGAGATCAAGCGAGAAATCCCTCCACAGCCCGCATGGATGGATGAAGCGGAATCTCTCCTGATTGCTTACTGTGAGGGGGACCCGGTCGACCTGTCGGCGATTCCGTGTGATCTTCCTCCGGGAACTCGCTTTGAACAACGGGTCCGCGAAGAGCTGTCCCGAATCGGATATGGTCGGACCATCACCTATGGAGAACTGGCAGCCGCTGCTGGAGCCCCTCGGGCTGCCCGCGCTGTCGGGAGCGTGATGGCCCGCAATCAGATTCCACTGGTCATCCCATGCCATCGTGTCGTTGCATCGGGAGGGAAGCTGGGGGGCTATTCCGCCCCATCCGGGCTGTCGATGAAGGAATGTCTTCTTGCGATGGAACAGCGCTCTGTCATCTCATCCCGCAGCTAGCGCTAACACGTTTTCACTTCTTTATCATTCGACCAGGGGTCCAAAGTCCTCACCAACTGATTTTCACGCGAAAAAATCCGCACCAGGCGCATGTCTCAGGAGAGCAATCGACAGGTCCTGATACGAACAAGCTCTGCATCTTTTGCTTTTTTTCTGCAGCTGATTTAGCGGAATTCGTCCCTGTCGCCTGCTATTATTTTTGAGCGCCCATTGGAGTTATTGACAGAGAGATCATCGAGGAGAATTGTTGTGATTGTTGGAGTCCCCAAGGAAGTCAAAGCGGACGAGTATCGGGTATCGATGGTTCCTGCCGGAGTCGAAGAATTGTCCCGGGCAGGACATCGGGTTCTCGTTCAGAAGGGGGCCGGAGAAGGGAGCGGAATCTCCGATGAGGAATACCGCTCAAATGGAGCGACGATTGTCGACACTGCTGAAGAAATCTTCGGGCAGGCAGAACTTGTTGTGAAGGTTAAGGAACCTCAGGAAGAGGAATGGCCACTTCTGCGGAGCGAACAGATCCTGTTCACTTATTTTCACTTTGCGGCAGACCGGGTTCTGACAAATGAAGTTCTGAAAACCGGTGTGACGGCAGTTGCCTATGAAACGCTTCGGGGTCCGAATAACACGCTCCCCTGCCTGACTCCGATGAGTGAAATTGCCGGGCGGATGAGCATTCAGCAGGGGGCCAAATTTCTTGAACGCCCACAGCAAGGGCGTGGAGTTCTTCTGGGAGGGGTCCCCGGAGTCGAATCGGCCCACGTGACCATCCTCGGAGCAGGAGTTGTCGGCAAGAACGCTGCCCAGATTGCTGCCGGGATGAATGCCAATGTCACCATCCTCGATATCAATCTGGAACGGCTGCGGTATCTGGAGGATGTGATGCCCGAAAATGTTTCGACTCTTTTTTCCGATCGACATAACATCCGACGAGAACTTGAGAAAGCAGACCTGGTCGTCGGGGCGGTGCTCATTCCGGGGGCACGGGCGCCGCATCTTGTACGACGTGAAGACCTGAAACTGATGAAGCCAGGTTCCGTCATTGTGGATGTCTGCATCGATCAGGGGGGATGCTTCGAAACCAGTCGCCCGACGACCCATCGCGATCCGATTTACGTTGAGGAAGGGATCGTTCACTACTGCGTCACCAATATGCCGGGAGCAGTGAGCCGCACCAGCACCTACGCCCTGTGCAATGTCACGTTCCCTTATGTGGCTCTGATCGCAAATCGAGGTCTGGACGCTGCCTGCAAGCAGAATCTGGGACTTTGCGATGCTGTCAATATGCATCGTGGCCAAGTGATGAATAAAGCTGTCGCAGAAACGTTCGGGCTGAAATACGTCCCTTGGAAATGATCGTTTCGAGGGGGGACGACGGCGTTTGTCGGGAGGTCGCCCCTTGATTCCTCTCTGCATAAAACGGCGTCCTGACGGACTCTCTCACCGCCCGTCCGGAACTCGGCTGGAGTCAAACCGGGCTGATCTTCTAGACTCTTCGCCCGACAGCCTGCGTCTACGAATCTGAATGGTTCTAAAGCAGGCTGTTACACCACGTCATGATGACCAATCTGATGGGGTCAGGTGCCCGATCCGTATTCAACGGAGCGTAGCCCCTGATTCCTCTGGATTGATGGTGGCGGGAGCACAGCTGAAAGGACGACGCTGGTACTCCCCGCAGTGAGAATGGAGTCTCAAATGCCCAGGCCACGACAGGTGACCGCTGTGCGGTCCCCTCTGGATTTTACACAGGCGATGTCCCGGCTCTGCCACGACATCACCAATCGGCACGAAGCCTTCGCTCATATTGACATGTCCCGGGTGGCCGTCTGCTTTACCCAGACCCGATCCAAAGTGCTGCACGGACTGCAGGCCAAATTGACACCGATGCGGTTTGAGAACGGAGCGCTCACCTGTATACGTCATGGCCGCCCGTGGACCGTTCAACGGCTCTTCATCGAACGGCGGGAGATGTCCTACATCCTGACCTTTTATCTCCCACGATTTCTCGACCAGACCTTCAACGAGAAATTCATCACCATTCTTCACGAGCTGTATCACATCAGCCCGCTGTTTAATGGAGACATCCGACGATTCTCCGGGAGATGCCATATCCATTCCGCCAGCCAGCAGGAGTATGATGGGCAGATGGAACTCTATGCGAAGGAGTATCTGGCGATGAATCCCCCGCGAGAGCTTTACTCGTTTCTGGAGATGGACTTCAAAACGATTCTCCAGAAGCACGGTGGCGTTATCGGGCTGCAGGTCCCCATCCCGAAACTCATTCCGCTTGATCAGGTCAAGTCCGCATAAGACAAAGTAACAGGGCAGCATCGACAGACAGGGAGGCCCGAAACCTCTGCTTGCCGATACAGCCCTGTCACTGATGTTTTTGTCTGTGTTTATCCGAAGAGTGCCGCGATCGGTTCTCCCTGATCCGTAATGGGGATGGGCCGGTCCCCATCGTACAGGTTCTTGCGGTAGTCGATTCCCAGGCTGGCCAGAATCGTCGCAAAGAAGTCGGGAACGCTGACAGGATTTGCAGTGACCTTCTTGGAGAGTTCGTCCGTCTCACCATAAGCACCGCAGTGATTCAATCCACCCCCTGCCAGGACACAGGTGAACGCTCGCCCCTGATGACCACGGCCTCCCCCGCTGTCGAACTCCGGAGGACGACCGAATTCTGTCATGACGGTCACCAGGGTCTTGTCCAGCAGCTTCTTCTCCTCAAGATCCGCCAGAAGTGCTGACATGGCCGTATCGAGTTCCTGAATCAGGAGATGCTGATTCAGGATCGATTTGGTGTGCACGTCCCATCCTGCCCCATTCAGGAAGTTCAGGTTATGGGCCACTTCGATATAGCGGACACCTCGCTCAATCAGTCGCCGTGATAACAGACATCGCTGACCGAATTCACTGCCGTATCGATTTCTCAGGCTGGCAGGCTCCAGATCGAGTTGAAAAACACGGTTGAATTCGGGGCTGCTCAGGTCAACGCTTTGCCGGATGGCCGCATCGTAATCCTCCAGCATCGGGTTAGTATTGGAACCATGTGATTTCTGCAGCGCGGCCCGTAGCGATTCCCGGCGTTTCTGTCGCTCGGGCGTGACTTCCGGGGGGAGTGATAGGCCGGCGGGCCCCTCATTGGTATTCGTCAGATACAGGTACCCGGCACGAGCCCCCAGAAACCCGGGACCACGGGTGACGTTGGGATATCCGATCAGCACATATGGGGGGACCCCCGCGGCAGCTGCTCCTCGTTCGTGGGCAACAATCGATCCCAGCGAAGGATAGGTCACCGTCCCACTGATCGGACGGCCGGTATGCATGCGGTTTGTCGCTGCGGCATGTTCGTCAATGACGTCGTGATAGAGGCTGCGTACGGCAGTGACGCGATCCATCATGGTCGCGACTTGAGGGAGATGCTCGCAGACTTTCACCCCGGGAACGACGGTATCAATCGCATCGTAATAAGCCCCGGGCTTTTTCGTAGCGGCGTCCCCTCTTGCTTTGGGATCGAACGTGTCGATTTGCCCCATTCCTCCCGCAAGCCACAGGCAAATGACATGCTCGACTTTCCCACGAATCAGCGGTTTGGCAGTGTTCCCCATTCCCAGGCGGGGAAGGGCCAGTCCTCCCGCCATCGCAGCACCACTGATCAGCGCCTGCCGACGGTTGATCTGGATTTCAGTGTGGTGATCACTCATAGACTTATTCCTCGTGGGTGGTCAATTCTGTTTCAGGCACTGCTGCCATGCTCTTGTTTTTGGAACAGACTGCAGCAGGGGAGAGACAAGTGTGCGTTATGGGATCCAGACGAAATCCCGGTCATTGATGAGACTCCAGACCGCGTCTTCAAATCGGATTCGCCAGTCCGGGTTCAGCCGCGGATCTGCTGGTGGTCCCCGACGGATTCGGATTTCCCTTTCCAGCTGAATGTCATTGGCTTCCTCATTGGCATGATTAAACCAGGTGATCTTGGGCAGTGGCTCGGGCTCCTCCGGGAATGTCACCAGTTCTGGTGGGAGCAATCTTTCCGGGAATCCCGGGGAAAGCACAGCCAGATAGGTCGCTCGCTCCTCCTCCGTCGGGCGACGAGTCAGGATCTGCAGGAAAAGTGTCTCCACGAGTTCCTGAGGAGACTGTGTCGTCGCAGCGAGTTGTGCCAGTGAACTATTCAGGCTGGCGCGTGTCAGGTTCATTGTCAGGACACCGTTGGCCAGAATCCCAGGCTGCAGGACGTTAGGATCCATTTCCCGCTGAGACCGGGGCATCTGTCGGGCTCCGGTCCAGCCAAACGACTCCAGCACATCGACGATAATGCGGGCATCCGGCAGAGACAGGCTCGGGCGATCCCGTTCATTCTTCAAATCCGCCATCATCCAGGCCCGACGCGGGCGGCCGAGGTTGAGACGATAACCGGCGCTGTCGCGTCCGTCCGGATCAAAGGAGAGCGGCTCGCAGTCCATGACATTTCCGGTCGCGACATAAAGTGAATCGACAACCTGTTCCGCACTCATGCGGCGGCGATCCGGAGCGTTGAAGAAACGGGTCTCTGCGTTGGCGACTAGGTTTTGTCCCGTCGCACGACGCTGATACGCCTGAGAGGTCATAATCTGCCGCATCAGGTGGCGGAAATCGTAATCATGGGCCATGAAGTCATTGGCCAGCCAGTCCAGCATCTCCGGATGACTTGCCTGTCGACCTTCCCAATCATCCACCGGCTCAACGATCCCGGCCCCCATCAACTGTTTCCAGACCCGGTTCACAAGCACGCGTGCAAACAGGCGGTTTTCCGGGGATGTGATCAGGGCGGCGAGTCGTTCCCGTGTATCCTTCGGATTCATCATCAGGGCATCGATGGCTTTGCCATCAGCAACCCCCGTGACAATTGCAAAAGGCCACTTCGGCGGGATCGGCTGATCCGGTTTCAAGCTCACCTTGATCAGTGATTCCCGGTCTTTCTTTTCAAAGAAGGCCGCTGGAACCCGGCTTGAACTCGGAACTGTCACCGCATTTCGGTTCAGCATCGCAGCCAATGAATAAAGGTCGCTCTGCAGGGTGCTGTGATAGGGCGAGTCGTGGCACCGGGCGCACTGAAGTTCGATTCCAAGAAATGCGGATGCAAGAATCTGCCCTTTGGCTGCGAACGGAGAATCATTTTCCCCTGCCACCGAGAAACCGGCACTCCCACCTTCATGCACGCTTCCTCTCATCAGAATCAGTTCGGTCACAAACCGGTCCATCGGCTTGTTGTCCCGAAGCGATTCATAGATGTACCAGCGGAAAGGACCGGTACTGTTCAACGACGCGGAAATCAGAGTCGGATTCTCCGCGAGGACGTCCTGCCAGTAGCTGACCCACTGATCCGCGACGCGAGGATCAGCAAGAAGGCGATCAATCAGTTTCTCGCGTTTTCCGGAAGACGAATCCGCGATAAACTCCGCCGCTTCGGCTGCTGTTGGAGGAACGCCGACCGTATCGAGATAGACCCGTCGAAGAAACTCGGAATCTCCCACCAGCGGAGGCTGGGCGAGTTGTTCTTCAGAAACCTTGGCGGCAGGCCACTCCGCCCCACTACGAACCCACTCTTCGAGAATCCTGACCTGTTCATCGGTCAATCCATCGCCAGTAGGCGGCATTCGCAGCGATTCATCCTTCTCGCGAATACGGACAATCAATTCGCTGCCGTCCGGATCTCCAGGGATCACCGCCGGAATTTCCGATTCCCCAGCGGAGAGAATTCCTTCCCGAGTATTCAGGCGAAGTCCTCCCCGTTCCTTTTCTCCATGACAGCGGAAGCAATTCTCCTGAAGAATCGGAAGGACGGTGTGATAAAAATGGTCCCGTTTCTCATCACTCGTCGAGGAAGCAAGTTCCCGCGCACGACTGATTTTCGCTGCGATAAACCGGTCGATCGGATGTTCGCCAGAGGACGAATCCCCATTCGGCACGGGTGCGGAGTGAGCAGCCACCCAGTCCTGTGCGAGCTGGTGTCGTTTCTTCCAGAAGTCATCCTGAGCAGCAGCGGCCTGACGGCGAGTGAAATCATCATGAGCCGTCAGACGCTGTTCCACACGTGCCAGCACTGGCAAAACAGCGGCATTCGTAAGCGGAACAGTCAATTCGCGATTCGCAGTGAGCAGATCGTAACGGGATTGATCTTCGGACAGGACGGCCACAAGGAACTCACCGGGATCGGTCCGAACCCGTTCCCCACCGACCACTACTTCTGCCACTACGCGGCATAATACTTTTCCGTCGTCGGTTGTTCCTTCAATACGGGCCTTGCCGGTGACCTCCTGCATGTTCCCCACCATCGGCCGATGCCCCGGAAGCGGAGGTTTGGGGGGAGGATGAATGGGATTCCGTCCATTGACGTAACGAACCGTGTCCGGTTTGGTTTCCATCACCAGCTGATGATTCACCCACAGCCGAGACAGACCACGAGCCCGCATCAGAAACTGAACCTCTCCAGCAGGGAGGGGAACATCCGCAGCGACTCGCATCAGGACCGGTGATTTCCAGGAACTACGGATTCCAAAAGAGTCATAGCGATAAGGCAAACGGGGGAGAAGAAATTCCTCTGCATCCCATGTCGTGGTGACAGCTGGCCAGTCTTCATCCTGCAGGAGCCATCGATCGTGCCGCGCGAAGCCCTCCGCGAGTGAATATCTCACAACACCAGGGGGAATGTTCCCCAGTTGAGGCATCTCGGGCTTCTTTGGAGCGGACGCTCCGACTCCCATCACCCGTTTGTATTCCCGTTCGAGGATCTCATCGTCTACTCGAACACGATGAACGGCGACTTCGTCGATCACACCTTTGAAGCTGACACCCGCGTTCCGCTTCATTGATGTTCCGATCCACACATCGTCATGGTCAACGACCGGAGGATCCTGAGTTGGTCCGGCAAGACTCCATTCCCCGAGAGTGGGCTGACTGTCAATCCACCCCTTCATCGAATCGGGATCACCGAACCGGTATGTCACTGCAACGAAGTGCCAGACTCCATCCGGCTCGAATGTCGCCTTTGACCTCCATTTATGCCACTGCGATTTGTCTGCCCCGTCCTTGCGAGTGCAAAACAGAAAGTCGAGGCAGATCTTTCTCCCGACCCGTGCCAGCCGGAGTGACCAGTTCTGGTTCCCGTAGACAAACTCAGGACGTTCCGACCGGCCTTTCCCGATGACGTAGGCCTGCTCGCCAGAGGGGAGCTCAGTCATCTTCACCCAGGCGGTCAGGGTGATGCTGTCCCCATTATTAAATTGGAAATCGCTGTTCGTCCCCGATCCGATGACCTGAAAGGCTGCTCCATTTCCATCCAGACGGGCGGCCGTGTTCGTTTGGGAGAAGTCAGGAAATTCGGGAGCCCGAGGCCCGGGGACATCCAGTTTCACGTTCCCGACTGGTCGAAGATCCGACGTTTTATCGGTCCCATCGAAAGTCCACTTTCCGACAAGAGTCTGGACATCAGCCTGGACAGGCTGAGTCATCAGAATCGTCAGAAGAACAGCAAACTTGAGAAAGCGAATTTTCATAGGTTTCTTTGAACACGAAAAATGATGCGGCCTGAACAGGACGATCAGTTCACTCCTGACTATCAACATGCACGTAGTCGCATGCGGGGGGGCATATCGTGCCGATCAATCACTCCTTGAGGAGAATGTTCTGCAGGGACATTACTGGGATGAGTTTCCAATGAATCTCAGGGAAGCCCTGCAACAAAGACCGGATCGACCCGGAAGGCAGGGGTATCTCCTTCCAGTTCCGCATCCTGAATGAAGATTCCGTCGGCCGTCTCACCCTCCATGAAACCGAGATCGGACAGATCGATTCCAACTGCAAGAACACGGTAATCCAATCGGGCGGGACGCGTGTTCTTCGGGCTTGCCGTCAACTCGGCCAGTGACGGGACAGAGACCAGATTGTTGAAGTGGACATACATCTGGGTCAGTGGAAGGGCGTCCAGCGACGACAGCCCCAGATCATATGTCCTGACGGTGTAGCTCTTACGACCACCTGCCAGCGAGAGGGGAGAAACGTGAAACGCATCCCCTTCGTTCGCACTGGACGTTGGATGGATCTCAAAGAAAACGATATCCGGACCGGGGCCATTACGGACCGGCTCCTGAAATTTCAATCCCATCCCCGGAGTTGCGGGATTGTCTTCCGTCGCATCGGCCTCCAGAACAGGATCACTCGTCAATGGAACAGGACTTCCCCCCGGATTGATCACACCGGTCGTCAGAAACTGATCGGAAAGAAAATCCGCGATCTGCTCGGGGATCACTTCCTTTCCAATGAGGTAGTCCCCCCGAGGAGAATCGGTCGAGCGGAAGCTAACAACCTTGACCGGGATCAGGTCTTCGACAGCGTAGACAAATTCCTGACCTCCTCGCTGAACGGTGACACTCTTCAGAACATCGACCCGGCCATCGTCTCCTCTTGTCGCATCGTAGCTCACAATACGATCGGGGAGCTGATGGCGATACGCCGATTCACGGAACGGGGCCTTTTCAGCGAGAGCCTCCTTGCTGGCGTGTACTCGAAGCGCCTGATTTTTAACAAGTCGGTATTCCGGAGGGCCATTAAAATCAGGAAGAGAGTTTGCTGGTGTCTCTTCCTTCGAAACCGTAGCCTTTCCGAAGAGATCGGCCATTCCTTCAACAACCTGAACTTCCGTTTCATTCAGGCTGTTCACTTCCACACTGAAACGGGTTCCACGGTCGACCACATGAGCATCGGGGGTGTCGACCCGAAAACCTTCCGCCCCTTCAGGGGCATAGACAGAACACCGCCCTACATCCAGTTCCAGGCAGTCTGCACTCTGTGCGCGGAATACTGCGGGGCCTTCAATAATGGCCAACGCCCCTTGTGGGAACGCCAGCTCGACCATCCCGGACTGCAGAACATAGGTCCGTTGAAGCCCCAAGGGGGTACGAACCCCCGGAGTGAGCTCACCAAAGAATTGAGCCTGCGCGAGCTTCGAAAAGATAACAGGGGGCTCCGAAGAGGAGGGGACCACATTTCCGGCAGAATGATGAGCCCCCTGAGTGGCAGCCAGTTCCCCTTGAGGCCCCGGAGAAGATCGAAACCAGATCATCCCCATGATCAGCAATGCGGCAATCGCGGTCGCCCATCCACTCACGGCAGAAATGACACTCCACAGTTGCGACGGAGCCTTCTGCGAAGCGGGATTGACGCAGGCGGAATCTGCTTCAAGGGCCGAAATCCGTTTCATCACCTGGGATGTGAAATCGCCTTCGTGATGAACAACACGGTCGACCGTGGCCTGAACGAACAGTTCGGAAAGTTCCGGGTCCTGCTGGTGAAGAACTCCAAGGAGTCGGTGAATCTGAAACTGATCGGCTGCGGCATCAAGAAACTCCCGATGACGCGACATCAATCCTCCCAACTCACGAATTCCAGACTCATCGATCTCTCCATCGATCAAGTCGGCCCAGAGCTTGTCGAATCGCTCCTGATCACGTTCTGAACTGTTCATAGTGAATCACGCTGGTCAAATTTTTTCCGCAGCTGCGGAGGACCGGGCATCAATACACTCTTTCAACTTTTGACGCAGAATCCAAAGTTGCTTCTTGACCGCCGCGACGGATCGACCACTCCGGCGGGACATCTCTTCCAACGAAATCTCTTCGTCATAGCGCCAGCTGAGAAACTGAAGCATTGGCTTTCCCAGCGACCTGATGCAGGCACGCAGATATTCCAAACGATCCGGAATCCCTTCAGAGGCATCCTGACTGCGACGTTCCAACTCCCGGGAAAGGATGTCCGGAATGAGTCGCGCCCGATAATCCGCAATACGTCGCAGCCGAGTGGTTTCCGTCTTCAACTGAAATCTGGCAATGGCGAACAACCACGCGGAAAAATTCGTCCCCAGCTCAAACTCCTTCAGACGAACAAACGCAGCTACAAAACTCCGCTGCGCGAGTTCATCAACATCCACCCCCGGAGGGGTCTGAGCTGCAAGCCACCCGCGGAGCGGCTGCTCGTACTTTCGAATGATGATTTCGAACGCCTCCCGCTCACCCGCAATGACTCTTCTGAGGGCAGCGTCTACATCATCACAGACATTCGGTGCGACCGGCTCCATTAATACACTCAAACACAGATCATGCCACAGGAACTTTTCACCATCCGCGCAAATCCGCAGCGATTCACCGACGGCCGGCGTTCCTGATTCGCCGAAATTCCCAGACGGCGGGTCTGTTGCCATCTGAAATATTGCCGGAGCCCCAATCTGGAACGACTCCCAACTATGTACCGCCGGCGGAAATCTTGTGATTTCCTCCAGACGGAGATCATATCGCTTTCATTTACAATGGCAGTTCCTCCCCTTCGGTTACCTTCGAAATACTCGATTGCACAAGAAGTTCGGAAATTCCATTCACGGGGAGTATCGACTGCACCGGCAAGCCCGTTCCTCCCAACAACGGCACGTAACCCTCAACCTATTCACGACTTAAACACACCCCTCTGATGCGAGATCGGCATCATCTGACAATGACCAAGGACGACATCCTGTCGTTGTTCCGTTCCGCAGCGGACGGGAGTTCGGGCGAGATGATGTCAGCACTCCTGACTTGGCGGTGCTATGATGAATGCAGCAATAGAAATTGTTTCAGGCGAAGGCATATCAAGTGTTCGCCCGCGACCGGAAATCCTCCAAGAGAACGGCAACTCAATGATCGATCGCGAACCATGACATTTCGCTTGGGAATGGCGCCAGAGACATTTGCCGATGAGCCGTGAGTCCAATTGACAGTGAGGAAGCCTCTTATGGGACGCAAGACGATACGGAAACCAACCTCCGCTGAGGCTGGCGTGAAAAAGGGAGGTGGCAGAAAAATTGCCGCCAATGGGAAAGGCGCTGCTGCCGGAACAGGTCCGCTCGCTGAAACGAACGGAAAATCCTCCTCTCCAAGCGAAAAGACCATCGGAGCCTATCTCATCCAGAGGTTGCAGGCCTATGGCCTGCGCGATCTGTTCGGCATCCCCGGTGATTTCGTGTTGCAGTTCTACGGGATGCTGGAAGAGAGCCCGATTCGGGTCATCGGGTGTACACGCGAAGACTGCGCAGGGTATGCAGCGGATGCGTATGCCCGCGTCAACGGACTGGGAGCCGTTTGCGTGACGTACTGCGTTGGCGGGCTCAGTCTGTGCAATTCCATCGCAGGGGCCTATGCAGAGAAATCCCCCGTCATTGTCATCAGTGGAGCACCGGGAATTCACGAACGGGCCAATAATCCCCTTCTGCACCACAAAGTCCGGGACTTCAATACCCAACGGGAGATCTTCGAAAAAATCACCGTCGCTTCAGCATCGCTGGATGATCCCCTGACCGCATTTCGGGAAATCGATCGCTGTCTGGAAGCGGCACTCCGATTCAAGCGACCTGTTTATCTGGAACTGCCGCGTGACCGGGTTCAATCACAGGCATTGGTCTCACACCAACCTCACGCACTGGAGTTGCACAGCAATCCCGAAGCGCTGGATGCAGCACTCAAGGAAGCTCGTGAACGGATCACGTCCGCCAAATCTCCCGTCATCATCGCAGGAGTCGAGATACATCGGTTCGGGTTGCAGGCCGAAGTCCTCAAGTTCGCAGAGAAGAACCAGATCCCAATCGGAGCGACGCTCCTGGGGAAATCTGTGGTCAGTGAGAAACACCCGCTCTACATCGGTGTCTATGAAGGGGCGATGGGAAGGAAAAGCGTCACGCGGTTTGTGGAGGAAAGCGACTGTGTCATCCTTCTCGGAACATTCATGACCGACATCAACCTTGGCATCTACACCGCCAAGCTCGATCCGGGCCGCTGCGTCTATGTTACCAGCGAACAGTTGCGAATCGGACATCACCATTTCCATGACGTCCTGCTTCGGGACTTCATCAGAGGGCTGGGGGCAGAAAAACTGAGGAAGTCGAAGACTCCATTTCCCGCTCGGGAACCTCGGCAGAACGGCAAGCATCAGGCCAGCGACAAGGTGACCATCGCCAGCCTGTTTGATCTCATCAACGAGACGTTGGATGATGAAATGGTTGTCATTGCCGATGTCGGGGACTCTCTTTTTGCGTCATCGGACCTGACCATTCACAAACATACGGAATTCATCAGCCCGGCGTACTATACCTCCATGGGCTTTGCCATTCCGGCCTCTCTGGGAGTGCAGATTGCCAACCGGAAACTCAGACCACTCGTGCTGGTCGGGGACGGGGCATTTCAGATGACCTGCATGGAGCTGTCGAGCATTGTTCGAAACGGGCTTAATCCCATTGTCGTCGTCCTGAACAACAAGGGATATTCTACAGAGCGATTTCTGCAAGAAGGTCCGTTCAACGACATTCTGAATTGGAATTACCATCGGATGCCGGATCTGCTGGGAAGCGGATGGGGCTTTGAAGTCCGAACCTATGGAGAGCTGCAACAGGCGATGAACGCAGCACTGGCGCATATGGACTCCTACAGCATCCTGAATGTTCATCTCGAACCGAATGATGTCAGTCCGGCTCTGGAACGACTTGCGGAGAACATGTCGAAACAGTTGTAAGTTGCGAGGTGTCCTCAGTAGGGGACACAACAACATCGCGAGACCCGGTCCTACTTCTCCTGACCTTTAAGTCATTGAGGCACGCATGCTCTGTTCGTCTTTCCGGTCGATACTTCTCGCTGTCAGAACGCAACTGGAGTGGAGAAGGGGATATTGGCTGGCATTGCTTCTCTACAGCCTGTGGTCCGTCACGTTCACCTCTGCAGATGAACCTCCCCGCGTGCTGGGTCCGTCAGTGCGCGTCATGAGTTACAACATTCATCATGGACAGGGGATGGATGGAAAGATTGATCTCCAGCGGATCGCCGATGTCATTCTTGCTTCAAAGGCAGACCTCGTGGCTCTGCAGGAAGTAGACAACGAGGTCAATCGAAGTGGCCGTGTTGATCAGGTCGGAGAGCTGGCCCGCCTGACAGGGATGCACGGACTCTTTGGAAAGCAGATTGATCATGGGGGAGGGGAGTACGGACAGGGGATTCTGTCCCGTTATCCGCTCACTTCTGCCAAAGTCCATCTACTTCCTGGAAAGCCGGAGTGGGAGCAACGAATTGCCTTTTCCGCTGAGGTTTTACATCCAGAACAGACATTGACCTTCGTGACGACCCACCTGAATCATCTGAGTGAAGAGAACCGGATTGAGCAGGTTGAGAAGCTGAACCAACTCGAGATGGTTTGGGGTCACCCGATCATCATCGGAGGGGACTTCAACGCGATCCCTACGTCTCCTCCGATGATGATCCTCGAAAAGAAATGGACGAACGCAACCGCTGGTCCAAGCCTCCTGACATTCCCAGCAGACCAACCGAATCGCCAGATCGACTTCATCCTTTTCGCGGGCAAGGACGTTTTCGAAGTATTGAAGTCCGAAGTGATTCCAGAGCCAGTCGCATCCGACCACCGACCAATCCTTGTCGAACTTCGTGTGAATTCGAAATCACAATGGAAGTAACTCGCTGACCAGTCCCGTCCCGTGATGGAGCCATTTCGGAAGACGAAGTGATTTGATCGCTCCAGCGAATTCAGAACGTCGGCTTGATTTCCGGGACGAGATTCCTGAGCGCGACCGTCCCCCCGAAGATGACCAGTCACTCTTCTGATCAGAGAGAACCCACACCGGGATCGGAAATGGTGGGTCCCGG
>CALLWY010000153.1 GCA_938015865.1 uncultured Planctomicrobium sp. | reverse complement strand
AAACCTGCTGCTTGACACAGGACTGTGCAATTTTGGAACGATTGCAGCGGCTCGATTGAGCGGTGAGAAACGACGCGGCGAGCATCCCAGCGACGCTGGCCCGCCCAGAATGGTGTTCAAATTCGATCACCCGGTTGTCAATGGACCCGGACCAGACGTTGTTCTCTTCGACGTTCAGCCGGCAATTCATGCTCCGGAGGGGGATGCGTTTTCGGCACGCCCTCTCGATGATCTCCCGGAAGCTCGTGTCCATTTCATTCGGGAATTCGATATCACGATGAGCAGCGAGGATGCTCTTCGAATTCATTCCCTGCGTCTTGCAGAGTATGATCGGGCCCCCCACTCATTAAAGGACCTCGTGACGGTCAAATACAAGTGGAAGCAGCTTGCCTTTCCATTTTATGTCCTTGCTGTCGGAATCGATCTGAGTGATCTGGGATACGGTGCCGGACAAGAATGCACCGGGCTGGTCCTTGAAGATGGCAATGACGACCGAAACTTTCTCGATCCTGTATTTATCGGTGGACTCCCAGCACGCATTGATTAGCTGTCCGCGTCGGCTGTAGAGCCAAACTGTCAAAATCAGTGCCCTCCTTTCCCCCTCATTTGTACGACTGATTCCAGGAGAATTCGATGCGCCCAAATATGATCTGTAATGACAATCGACGCGGGCGACGCGCGTTTACACTCATTGAATTACTCGTTGTGATCGCGATTATCGCAGTCCTGATTGCTCTTTTGCTTCCTGCCGTTCAGCAGGCGCGGGAATCCGCTAGAAGGTCGCAGTGCAAAAATAATCTCAAACAGATTGCCCTGGCGATGCATAACTATCATGACGCGCATGGTGTGCTTCCGCCGGGGTATGTTGATCTCCGGGGAAAAGCTGCAACTGTGGCTGCGAATTCAGGGCGTGGTCACTGGACGTGGTCTGCGATGATTCTGCCACAGATGGAACTGGGGACACTCTATAACACCCTGAATGTGGGAACGAATACTCCCTGGCAGGCAATGACTAACAATCCGGCAGCGATGCAGGAATCCTTTTCCGCCTTCCGATGCCCCTCCGATGCAGGAGCACCAAAGGTTCATACGATTCAGGGGATGGGAATGGGAACCGGTGCTGATTTTCGCGGCTTCCCGGTTACAAACTATGTTGTTTCGAATGGGGTCGTTGTGTCTCGAATGTATAAGGCCACTGATCCGAGAGATGGGACCACTGGCGCTGTCGGCCCGTTTTATCGTGACAGTAGTGTTTCGTTCTCGTCAATCATTGATGGGACGAGTAACACAATTCTGATTGGCGAACGTGCCTATCAACTCGATTCCGTTCGTGGAGCGGGAACATTGCTGGGAGTCCGGGATCGGGACGGAAAAGGTCCGGTTGCAGTAGACCATCCCACAATCACCGTTCCAGCTGGTTTTGCATACGACGAAGGCTGGGGAACTGCGAGTGGAAACTCGACTCGATACATCAATTCACCCAAAGCCTCGGGAACTGAGAATCAGGGGTTCAGCAGTCATCATGTTGGTGGGGCCCATTTTGCCTTAGCAGATGGGTCTGTTCGATTCATCAGTGAAAACATTCAGCTATTGAATCCTAATTACACGCCGACGATGAGTAGATATCTCATTACATCGACGTTTCCACGTCTTCTGGCAATTGCAGATGAAGATCCGGTTGGCGAATTCTAGTTCAAATGTTGTCTGGTGTCTTCATGTGTTTTACATGCATACTTAATTCGAGATGGCGATATGAGACATAAACTAAACGACCTGCAAACAGTACGGAAAGCGTTTACGTTAATCGAGCTTTTGGTTGTTATCGCAATTATCGCAGTACTGATTGCGCTCCTGTTGCCGGCTGTGCAGCAAGCCCGTGAAGCAGCACGCCGGTCGCAGTGCAAGAATAATCTCAAGCAGATCGGCCTTGCGATGCATAACTATCATGATGCCCATAATACATTACCGCCGGGCTACATCGATATGCGGGGGCATCATGGGAATAACTGGACGGCATCAAATGATAATCACGGGCACTGGGCTTGGTCCGCGTTGATTCTTCCCTATGTTGAACTTGGAGCAATTTACAACAACTGGAATGTGGGAAACGCGACAGTTGTCGAAGCCCTCAGTAGTTTTGCTGCAAAACCGCAAGCTGTTTTTACCTGCCCCTCCAATTCAGATGCACCCAAACTGCACACAATGGTCGGTAAAGGGATTCTTGGCGGGCAGTCAAGTCCTCCCGATGGCACATTTCTGCCCTTGCCTGTTACAAACTATCTCGCTGTCAACGGAAACACCAATGTTCGGGCATACGCTAGGGGAGACGGTCGAGATGGCACCCTCGGGGCAATCGGAGCGTTCTATCGCGACAGTAAGGTCCGCCTAGGCAGTATTACAGATGGAACGAGTAATACTCTGCTTGTCGGAGAACGGGCTTACCGCCTTCGAAAGATCGATCGATATGCAGGAACGCTTTATGCAGTCCGTGATCGTGATGGGAATGGTCCGGCAGCTTCTGATCAGGGTGGAATTGCGAATGATCAGGGGCTTGTCACGATCGTTGGTAGTTCGTTATGGCCAATCAATCATTCTGTTCCAGATCCGGATAGTAATCGATTTAATCCGGCATTCAGCAGCCTGCATACAGGCGGAGCGCATTTCCTGCTCGCGGACGGGTCCGTTCGCTTCGTGAGTGAAAACATCGAATTGAAGAATGCGGCCTATGGAGGAAAGGCGAACTACATCGCGACGAGCCTCTATGAAATGCTGACCGGAATTGCCGACGGCGGAGTCATCAGTGAGTTCTGAGCGGCCGACCTTTCATTCTCCTGAGTTTAATGAAAATTCTTTAATGGGTGTTTCGTTTCGACTGTAATTGGTCATTGTGCGATAGAGGAGATGTAAAATGAATTCTATGTCGACTTGCGGGCGACGTGTCCTGAAATGCCTGATACCCGTTGTGATGTCGGTGCTTGTCGGTTGTGGCGGTGGCTCTGATCTGAAGCTCGGAAAAGTGACCGGGCGGGTAACACTGGATGGGAAGCCACTTGCCAATGCATCTGTGAAATTCACCCCGGAAGGGGAAAGTCGCGGTTCGTTTGGCTCAACGAATGAACAGGGAGAATATTCACTGTATTACACGTACGATAAGGCTGGTGCTCTGGTCGGAGAGCACCATGTGGCGATCAGTAGCGCATCTGCCAACGATGAGGAGCTGAAGGACCCATTGCTTCCGTCTTCATACAACAGTGAATCGAAACTTCGTGCAACTGTGAATCCTGGGAACAATACAATTGATTTTGCCCTGACGTCCGATGGTGAAGTCCCGGAAAAGTGAGGCATGTTGGAAATTCAATAGCAGAGTCAAGTTAAAAAGAGATTAGAGCCTGTTCTTCTGACGGGCTCTTTTCGTACGTGCATCGGGTTGGTTTAGTTCAGTCTTCTTCTGGTTTGTGTTCTGTACCTTCTGGAAGTCTCAGAGTTTTTGATGACTTCGCACCGTCATTGAACGATTCAGTATTGAGGAATCGTGTTGCATCGTTGACGCTGACAAAGGTTGCCTGAATGGGGCGTTTAAGATTGGTGCGATGGTCCAGGTTGCGAAATCTCGCACGGAGAGCGATTGCAGTTGCGGGACTGCTGTCAGGCGTGGCTGGTATTGTTCCAGCTGTTGCAGCTGATGATCACCCCGGACGGCGGATCTACGCTGAGAAGTGTGCCAGTTGTCATGGTGAACGGGGCGAGCGAACAGGGACAAACGAAGCTCGCCCGTTAGCGGGGGAGTTGTCGCTCAATCAGCTTGCGAAGTATATCGAGAAGTCGATGCCGGAAGATGATCCGGAGTCATGTATCGGTGAAGAGGCGCAGCAGGTCGCCGAGTATATTTACGACGCATTTTATTCTCCAATTGCGAGGATGCGTAATAATCCACCGCGAATGGAGACGGCACGGCTCACAGTGGCGCAGTACCGAAACTCGCTGGCAGACCTTGCAGCGAGTTTTCTCTGGCAGGGAGAATGGGACGAGCGTCGTGGTCTTGACGGAGAATATTACAACACAAATCGGCGTGCTTTTCGTCGGTTGAAGGGGCAGTATCTCAAGATTGAACGGGTCGATCCGAATATTGATTTCGATTTTGGTTCAGGAAGTGCTGATACGAACCTGATACCGCCTGATCAATATTGTGTTCACTGGTACGGAGGTCTTCTTGCTCCCGACACCGGGGTCTATGACTTCATCATCAAGACTCCCAATGCAGGTCGTTTTTGGGTGAATCACAAGTTTACTGATGGCGCA
>CALLWY010000152.1 GCA_938015865.1 uncultured Planctomicrobium sp. | reverse complement strand
ACAAACGTGTCGATGAATTGAAGCGGAAGCTGGCGGACGTCGAGAAACGCCGCGAGTTACAGGTGGCGAGTCGGAATGACCAGTTGACGGTTTCGCTCGTCGGCTACACGAATGCCGGCAAGAGTACGCTGATGAATGCTCTGACTGGCGCAGATGTGTACGTCGCGAACAAGCTGTTCGCGACGCTCGACACGCGGACCCGGAAGTGGCGTATCCCGAACTGCGGTGATGTTCTCCTCAGCGACACCGTCGGATTTATTCAGAATCTTCCTCACCATTTGGTGGCATCGTTCCGATCGACTCTTGCGGAAGCTCGTCATGCCAAGCTGTTGCTGCATGTTGTGGATGCCAGCCATCCACAGGTTCAGCAGCAGATCGACACGGTCAATGAAGTGCTGGCTTCGTTGGGGGTCGACAGCGAGAATCCGATCCTCGTTCTGAATAAGGTCGACGCGGTCGAGAACCGGGCGGCACTGGACGTCCTGCGGGCAAAATACCCCGCTGCCATTACCATCAGTGCCAAGGAAGGAATCGGATTGGACAAGCTCGCGAAGGCGGTTGCTGAACGCCTTGACGAGGCCTATCTCCACATTCGTGTGGAATGCGATGTCTCGAACGGACGCATCCCTGCGTTTCTGGCCAGACATGCGGAAGTAACGCAGACCGATTATATTGACCAGCGGGCACTCTTCTTCGCCCGCATCCCTCAGCGATATGTGCATCGTCTGGTGCAAATGGGGGCGGAGGTCACCCGGCCTGACGGGTCGCCTGTCGAGGAACCAGACCCCGCCGAACTCTACTAGACTTCTGGAGGGACTTCGGACCGCTGCGAAATTTCGCGACGGAGTTGAGTCTTTCGCCTCCAGGCGAGATAACTCACCGAAGCAACCGACCGGGACAATCATCCGACGAACACCGATCCGGGAACGGGACAGCCCTTCCCGGATCACGTGATTGAGGTGTCCCCCAGATCCTTGTTCCGGTCTCCCGCCTTGTTCGGACCGAACATCAACGAATCTCCTGCGAAGCCTGCCTCACCGGATTGAGTTATGAGTACGAGACATCAAACGGGAATTCCTGAACTCGATGAGATGCTGGGGGGAGGACTTATCCCCGGCACGTTGACTGTTGTTCTCGGGGCGACCGGAATCGGGAAAACCCAGCTCGGGCTTCAGTATCTTCATCAGGGGAAGAAGCAGGAAGGGACAACCGGGGTCCTCTTCGACATGACCTCACGGGGCGATTCCCAGAACCATGCGGACTATGCCAAACGGATGTTCGACTGGACCTTACGGGAACGTCCAGAGGACTGGAAGCTGAAAGAACTTCAGGAGATCTGGGAGGCTGAAACCGCCCGGTGGGATTCGCTCCACCTGTTTCGGAGGGCAGGGCGCCGGGTGACTCTGAGTGATCTGGATGCCGACCAGCAGCGGGAATGGAAGGTCGAACTCAACCGGAAGTTGCAGGACACCGTTTCCTACTTCTATGGGAATTTCTGTCAGGGTGTCCGCAGGTGTGTCATTGACGGGATCGAGCCATCGGACCGGGCGAGCGATTCCTTTCAGTTTGACCTGTTCGAGTACGTGTACCATCAGATTCTCCGCAAGGAGGCGGATTGGGTTGCCCGCGATCTGTTCCGTGCTCAGTTCCGTCAAATGCAGGATCAGGTTCTCAAACACCTCTACTCACATGATGACATTAGCTGCCTGATGCTCTGTACAACACATGAAGTCATGCTGGAAGGACTTCTTTCGCGGCCTATCGAAAGTGGAGACGTTCTCTCCAACGCGAATACCATCATCCTGATGGGGAAGATCCGCGACGG
>CALLWY010000151.1 GCA_938015865.1 uncultured Planctomicrobium sp. | reverse complement strand
GACATTCACCGGCTCCGCTCGAATCACTCCTTCGCTCAAGCTGACATTGATCTGACCGTTACGGGATTCCAGTCCATAAGCCAGTGCCCGATCCCACGCAACCGACATGGAATAAGTGAGCGGCTGCGAATTTTCCCCTCGCATCGGGAAGAGAGAGCCGCTGATCGAAATCTGCGAAAACTTGACCCCTTCCAACAAAATCCGGTCCCGGAATTCCGCCGGAAGCAGATCGATGATCGCGTTTCCGGGTGTCCGAACCGCAGCCGTGACATCCAGGTTCTGTGATCCGGAAAGCTCGGTGACGCTCCCTCGGAGTTGGACGGAGGCCTGATCCGCTTCCAGCTCCAGCTTCGGGACAGTCAGAGCATCGTCCGGCTTGGAATATTGGCTTTCGAACTTCAGCCCGGCAGCTGGAGGGGCCTGAAAAGCGACCTGTTGAGTCGCGGGTGGAACTCCGAGTTCGCTCCCCGCTTCAATTGAACCTGCGAGTCGCCACCCCATCGCGTCGTCTCTCTGGAACTCTGCGTCAATTGTCCCGGAGCAGAGCGACAGCCCATGATCCTCGCCGAGGTACTTGACCAGCCAGGGGTCCGCAGCCACGATCGAGACCCGTTGTCCCTGAGCGGAGAGATGAAGTGATTCCGCCCCCGGACGAGATTCTTCCTTTTTCCAGCTGATTTCAACTTCCGCTGGCCCGGTCCCCTGCTCCTCTGATTGAGGGATGGCGACCGAAAGACGCTGAGACTCTGAAGGGCGAACCTGAAACTCGTATTCCGCAGAGAGGTTGCTCCATCGATCAATCTCATTGCCAGCCGAATTCTGAAAGACAATGGTGCAACCAGAAATTGTGACCTGCATCGGCCGCGAGGGGCGAGGAATGACCATGTTTTGAAGTGCGTACACCGCTTCCCGCACGTCCAGCTGCCCCTCCATTGGTGCAGGTTCCTCTACCTCAACGATGTAACGAACCCCATTCATTTTCAGCCGAAGTGTGTCCATGGACTGAGTCAGGATGTCCCATAAGGACCATTCCGAAGTCATCGATTCCACATTGGCAATCGGCTGACCTGACGTCGTCTGCAGCGTCACATTTCTGAGCTGAACAGGTCCCTGCCAGCTGAAGGCAGCCTGCCCGATAGTGATTGTCCCTTCCGGTTGCCCGGAGACCCACGCAATGGCCGAGGGGGACAGGCAGAGCTGACCAACGATCATCGGCAGGAACAGGACGACGCTCCCTATGACGACCAGCAGAAGGAAAACCCGGAATTTCCAGCGACTTCGCCGCGGGGCCTGCCGGACTTGTTGTACTTGTGCCGGATCTTCCTGATGAATGACTTTCGTCATTAAAACCTCCAAGTTGTTCAGGTCAGTGCCCGTTCAGGCCAATTGGACACTGAAACGTCTTGAATTCCGGGAACCACGCAGCAGATCAGCCAACGACTTCCGGAATTCGAGCGTTGTTCCCCCATCGCACTCCGTTGAGCGACAGCAGGAACTGGACCGTTCCATCTTCTTCGAATCGATGTCCCCCCGTCAATCGGCCCTGTTGTCACAATGGGCCGTCACGATGAAGGGGGATCGTTCTGATCGCCGGGACGTCGATCCGTGCTGTGGAAAATCTTGTCTGCACTTTTCGGGACGAACCCGGAAAACAATGTTCCGTCCGGCATCTCATAACGGCGGGCAAATTCGTAGTAGCAACCGGGAATGCGAAGGACTCCATCCGAAAACTCCACATCCACCTGAGACGCCAGCGTCGACGACTGCTCCAGTCGATCCTCCGGGGTCCCTTTGATTTCGCCCCCTTCTTCATTCAGCGGAAATCCGAGTTCCCGCACCAGCTGATTGAGTTCCGCAAGACTTGAAACCGTCTTAAGTGCATTGACCAGCACGGTGAAATGATTGGCCCGAAATCCGAATGCTGCCATCCATCCGGCGTATTCACTCTCCAGCGTGAGCGCCTCATACGTCTTGATGGGAAGATTCCAGAGACGCCCACTCGCACAGAGAAATGGATCGTCGAGCATCTCCGCCGGGACTTCTTCAATCAGGTCGTTCACCACCCGCTGAAGATCACAACTGAAGTCCCGCACCATTAACTCACTGATAAAGATCTTAGGGAGCTGAGGATCAGGGTGCTCGTAGTGACGGGCCACCAGCTTCTTGACGTCGAACCGGTACTCATCCTTGGCAACATAGCCGTTTTTGACGAACGGTCGTTCAAGGATTTCGATCCCGATGCGAGGGTCTGCAAATGTCCGAAATGCGATATGGTCGTTCACGACCGTCTCGCCACGGTCTTCAAGCATCTGATGAATCGCAGCGGCCTGCGGATTGATTTGCTTGAAATCAGTCCACAATCTCTCAAGCAGGTCAATCAATTCCGGAGTCGCCATGACATCACTTTCGCATCAGGGAATGAGGACAACATCGCCGACCTGTTCCATTATAAATGTCGAAGTTCACTGGAACAGATGGTTCCCCGACAGAACCAAATGCAGAGCGGAGAACGGGCGACGGTCGCAGAAATCCGGCATTCAGCAATGCCCTCGGCGACACACACAGTCTCACAGAGGGCTGCGATGCGAAAACAGTTCTCTGAGTTACTCGTCCTCTTCCAGCGGGCAGACATCAACTGAAACGGACATCGAGTGCTCTCCCCCGCCAAGGTAAACACCGCGCATCGGGGTGACATCCGTATAATCCCGCCCCCATGCAATCGGAATGTGGTCCTGTCCGACGACGACGTTGTTCGTCGGATCAAAATCAACCCACCCGATTTCATGTCCGCAATAGAGTGACAACCAGGCATGAGACTGATCAGCCCCGATCAACCGGGGACGACCGGGAGGGGGAATGGTCCGCAGATATCCGCTGACATACCGGACGGGAAGACCGATCGACCGCAGAGAGGCAACCTGCACTTGCGCAAAGTCCTGACAGACCCCTGACCTTAAGCGGAACGCCTCTTCCGCGAGAGTCGTCACCGTGGTTGCTTTTGTGTCGTACTTGAAGTGCTCAAACACGCGGGAGGTCAGATCACGAGCTGCCTCGAGGATGGGACGTCCCGGAAGAAAGGATTCCCGTGCGAATGCAGCAAATTCCAGGCTCCTGCGAATCCGTGGAGAGTCGTAAAGAAACTGACACGCTTCCAGCCAATTCGGATCAGTCTGTTCCTCGATCCCCTCCGCAACTCGTTCCCAAGGCAATGACGTATCGAACTCCGGCAATTGCCGAGCCTGAACGTGGACGCGACTGGTCGCGGTGACGGTCAGATTCCGGTGGTTTTCTTCGATCGAAAA
>CALLWY010000150.1 GCA_938015865.1 uncultured Planctomicrobium sp. | reverse complement strand
TCAAATACCATTATGACTGGCATTGGTTCTGGGAAACCGGGAATGGAGAACTGGGCAACAATGGTCCGCATATGCTGGACCTGGCCCGCACCATCATTGGAGCGAAAGAACTTCCCCGGAATATCTGGAGCATGGGAGGGCGGTTTGGCTGGGATGACAATGGCCAGACCCCCAATTCCCATATCATTTATTACGGGTACGAGCCCGCACCGATCATCATGGAGATCAGGGATCTTCCTGCCCAGGCCAACGCAAAGCAGAGTTCCACCTACCGGAATGCCAGCTTCGGGATCGTGGTCGACTGCGAGAACGGCAGCTATGTCGGTTTTGACAAGGGAACCGTCTACGACAAAGACGGGAAAGCCGTTCGGAAAATTGAAGGGAACGTCGGCGGGGATGGCGGACGTCAGTTCCACCGCGAAAACTTCATCGCTGCGGTTCGCTCCCGGAATTCATCAGAACTGAACTGCTCTGTTCCTCAAGGGCATCTTTCCTCAAGTCTGTGTCATCTGGGGAATATTTCACACCGTTTGGGGGAATCGCTTTCGGTTGCCGAAGCAAACGAACGGATTCAGTCCAACCCGCTATTTGGAGACAGCGGCAAGCGGCTGGTAGAACATCTGGCAGCGAATGAAATTCCCTCGAGCCAGCAAGGGATGGCCCTGGGAGCGGTGTTGGCCTTTGATCCCGCCTCGCAGTCGTTCTCTAATTCGAATGAAGCGAACGCATTGCTCAAGCGAACCGAGCAACGCGCTCCGTTTGTGATTCCGGAACAGGTTTAAGCTCCGCACAGAAACGCAGTTCGAAAGATGCCCTTGAGCAGCCTGTTGAAAACATACAGACAAAAATGTCTGTGGCACCAGAGGCTTCTGGCTCATTGAAAAAATGAGCCGGACATTTCTGTCTGGCCGAAAGCTCCTCTCTTTCAACTGGCTGTTTAAATCGCATCTACCCCGCATGACCCGGGTTCTGCCACATGAGGAAGAAATGGGGCGTTGAGGAATAAGGAAAACTGCCTTCCTAAATCCTAAATCCTCCTGGCCTTTCCCTTTCTTCTATCCACACGATTTCTTTGCGGACCTTGGCGAGAGCAACTTGCTCTAAAGGAAAATAAATGCCTCTATTTTTTCGGACTCCGGCGCTTCTGGTTTTCCCTCTGCTGATGGCGGCGCTGGCTGCCCCCTGCTCTGCACAGGGGACCAACGATTCATGGCTCAAAGAAATTCTCGCCGCTCCTGAGCATGTTCCCTCTCCATCCCGTCCTCTTCGCCCACTGCTGCAGAAGGCGGACGGCACTCCGATCACCACGGTGGACGAATGGAAATTGAGGCGGGCTGAACTCAAACAGGCATGGGCCGATTTTCTGGGACCGCTTCCTGCCCCCGCAGCCGCATTCGATCTCAAAATTCTTCAATCTGATGTTGTGGAGTCGGACGAGTTTCCTCCGGTCGTCCGTGAATTGATCGAATACAACGTGGAAAAGGGTCGGCGCGTTCAAGGTTATGTGGTCCGTCCTCAAGCGCCATCTCCGGTCAGACGGCCGGGCATGGTCGTCCTGCATGGAACCACGCCGGACACGAGCAAGTCCATGGTCGGCCTGGCGACGATCAAGCCCGGGCGGAATACCGGCCTGAAGCTGGCCCAGCGGGGATATGTCGTCATTTGCCCGTCCAATTTTCTATGGGAAGAACCGACATACCTGAAGGCAGTAAAAGCTGCAAAAAAGAGACACCCGCACAGCTTGGGGATGGCGACCATGCTGGCGGACAGCATCCGGGCTCTTGATCTGTTGCTCACATTTTCGGACGTGGACCCGCAACGGGTGGGAGCGATTGGCCATTCCCTGGGCGGCAAAGAAACCCTGTATTTGACGGCCTTCGATGAGCGGATTCAGGCAGGAGTTGCCAGCGAAGGAGGACTGGGGCTCGATTCCACAAATTGGGATGCCCCCTGGTATCTGGGTGCGGCGGTGAAAGACCGAAATTTTCCCCGTGATCATCACGAACTGGTTGCGCTGATTGCTCCTCGCCCCCTTCTGGTGCTGGGGGGGGAAATGGGGCGAGGCTGTGCCGATGGCGACCGTTCATGGCCTTATCTCGAAGCTGGGCAGCAGGTCACAAAACTTTACGGTATGCCTCCGCGACAAGGTCTTTTCAATCATCATCAAGGTCACATGTTCTCTCCGGAATCGCAAGAACGAGCTTTCGAATGGCTGAAAGTTTCTTTGCCGGAGTAAGAAGTCATCATGCGGCGAACGGAATGGGCAGCCAGAGATGTGTCGCCCTTGATCGCTGTCCGATCCGTGAGTGATTGGCGAGAGTCCCGCTATAGGCCTATTGGCACAATCTGGCGGGTTTGGGGAGAAGTCTGCTCTCTCGCTCACAGGTGAGTGAGAGGGCTCCATGGACAAAAAACTTCGACGATCGCCTGCGGAAATGAGCCTCGTCATTCACTCCAATCCGAGAGCCGAAGAATTCTTAAAAAAGAGAACAATTTCTCAAACAAATAATGGACAAACTTCATTTGTTCGGTTAGTTTTAAAGGCAATAAGTGATATCACCTGACATCACGTCTTGGAGCTGATTGGCTTTGCTCGAGCCAATTGAATGATTTCGTTTGCATGTTCCATCTCTCCCTGCTTCGATTTCTTTATGGGGTTCTTTCATGCGCAAATCTCGACTCGGCTTTACTTTGATTGAATTGTTGGTAGTCATTGCCATCATCGCGGTCTTAATTGCACTTCTGTTACCAGCAGTGCAACAGGCGCGGGAGGCGGCCCGGCGGTCTCAATGCAAGAATAACCTGAAGCAGATTGGCTTGGCTTTGCACAACTACCAGGATGTGTATGGCTCGCTTCCAATTGGGACACGGCCCCAATACAAGGCGAACTGGAAGGTCTGCATCCTGCCGATGCTTGATCAGGCTCCGCTCTTTAATCTACTGGATTTGCGACTCGGATTTGGAAACCATCAGACTGGAGCGAATGTGGTCGCGATGACCGGCGTCAAAGTTTCTGTCTACCAGTGCCCGTCCAGCACGCTCAATCCGTTTCAGATGCACACCGGATGTACTTCCTGTACCGGGAGCGCCCGCTACTTCAGCAGCATCAATACAGGAAACGCAACTCAAAGGTTGCAGGTTCACAGCTATGTGGGAGTTTCGGGAGCCATTGTGACGGTCCCCTCGGACATGGCTCCCGGCGGGAATATCAACTACAATTCAACCTATGGATACTTCGCGGATAACGGGTTGCTGGTTCCATACACATCCAAAAAATTCCGCGATTGCACGGATGGTTTGTCTAACACGGCGATGGTTGCTGAGCAGTCAGGCTATGTGACCGTGGGAGCTGATCGATATGACTGGAGATCCGGGTATTTAGGCGGTTGGGGAGGAGGAGCTGGCAATAATAGTGCTGCTTCCATTCTCGATAGCACCGCCACGTATGCATCCGGAGTGTCGGCCTTGCAATTTCGCATCAATGCTTCCGGCAGCAACGGGCCTGGAGCAAACCGGACAAGTGGCGCCAATACCATCTGGAATTCAGAGCACACCGGAGGGATTCATCTGTTAATGGGAGATGGCGCGATTCGGTTTGTGTCAGACGCGGTAGACATGAACACCATTCGGCGGGTGGCAGCGATTGCTGATGGAGAAGTGAACGGCGAATTCTAAAGCATGTCTCCACAGAGCTGGCGATTCTGGGGCGACAGGCATCATGTTCTTCGCCCTGCACACCATTGATCCACGGATTCGTGGCAGTGCATCAATTGGTAAGAATCAAATTGGATCGGACGCGAGCCCGTCAACGATTGGGGATGGTGCGACGATGCCGTCGAATCGAATGACAGGAGAAGCGGCCGCGCACTATTCACTTCTGGTCTTGTTTCCTTGCCATTGTCTGGGGACAAGGGTAATCCGCGGGCGGTAGGATCATCCTTGGCAGCTCGGCTTAAGCAGTGGGAAGACCACTATTCGAGCAATGATTTGGTTCACCATTGGAATTGCTCAAATTCAATAGGCATTAACGAAATCATGATCACACGCGGATTCTTTTTCATCGCGATTCTGGTACTGCTGCTTCCGATCCTGGCGGCACAATCCGGATGCCGGCGAAGCCGAGGTTACGATGTCGGGCATGTCGAAGGAATAGTCACATCCGGAGGCAAACCACTGACATTTGGTGTCGTCTCCATTTTTTCGCCAGACTCGGGATGGGGAGCTTCCCAAAGCCTGGGGAATGATGGACGATTCCAGCTCGGAGAGGTTCGCGTCGGGAAATATTACATTTGCGTCGCTCCTCCCGTGGTCGAACCGGATTCAATCGCCAATAAGGAAGTTGAGCCACTCCCTGACAAGCGCACGCTGGATAAGTTAATTCCTCTCAAGTATCGGAAGGAGTCCACCTCTCCATTGACCGCTGATATTAAAGCGGGACCCAATTTCCTCGAAGTGATTCTGGAACCGTAAAAAAAGGAACAGTAACTCTTTTCTGAAATCGTTCTTCAAAAGCGACGCCGGAAGAGAAAGCGGGGAAACTGACCATCCTCGCTTGTATTGATGAGAACATCCCTGAAATTCATGGGCAGTTTTTGAGTTCGGTTCCGCTACCAATCGGGACGCTGACGACCTGCCTATATTGAGGAGAAATTATCCTTGTTCTCGATTTCATGGTTTCGCTCTGTCATTCGCGTGATGACATTTGCTGCGTTTTGTTCCGCCTGTTCGACGGGGATGACTCAGTCGCAAAGTAGCTCCAGCGAAACCGTGGTGGTGGCTAGGACTGTCGAGGCGCCCTCGCGGGAAGAGATCCGGGCAGCGATCTGGAAATACTTCGGCTCCCCGCCCTCGGAAGAAGCGATCGATCCGCAGCCGGAGATTCTGGAGAAGGTGGATGCGGGGGACCATGAACGCTGGCGTCTGCGCTATCTGGTGGACAAGGAAGAGTACGGCTACGGCTATCTCCTGCTGCCTAAACCGTTGCCCACGAAGGCAAATCCTGCCCCGCTGATGTTGGCACTGCATCCGACAGCAGAAATCGGCAAGGATCGCGTGGTCGCGATTTATGACAAGCTGGCGGCATCAGAAGCTGAGGAGAGCAGCCGACGCGAGCGTCAGTATGCATTGGACCTGGTCCGGCGCGGTTTCATCACCTTCGCGCCCGATCGCGCCGGCTATGGCGAGCGGCGACTGCTTGCCGAAGGGAAATACAGCGAACAGATGAAGGAGTACAGCAAATTTCTCGCGAAACGCCATCCCGGATTTCGTCTTACTGCGGGAAAGAACGTCTGGGACCTCCAGCGAGGCCTTGATGCCATTGCGACTTTTGATTTCGTGGACATGGATCGCGTTGGCACGATTGGCCACTCTCTGGGCGCCTGGGACAGTATTATGCTCATCGCCATGGACGACCGGGTGAAAGCAGCAGTGGTCAATAGCGGGGGTATGGTCGGATATCGCGATGAACTGTGGCGTGATCCCGCCGCTCTGCGATCTTATCTGGATGACCCAAAGCAGCAAAACCTCGCTACCATCGCCAATCTCATGCTGATGCTCGCGGCACCGCGTCCGGTCCTCTACTTGTGGTCTGTGCAGGACCTTTACGATCGCCGCCAGCCCAATATGGTCGACTCCCTGCGGGAGATCACTGACTATTATGAGCAGGTCAGCGGGGGAGCCAAGGGGCGGGCGAAAGCGGATTTTTCCTTCGTCCTGCAGCCGTACGGACATGGCTTCCCACCGGAGTCACAGGCATTTGCATACCGCTGGTTGGAGGTTCGCCTGAATCACAAACCGCCTGAGTGCATCCACTGATGTTGCGCTGATCCATCGCGATCAGCGTCCCGCCTTTCGCCCCGTCCATGCTTGACCGGTATTGCCTCAATGTGTCGCCTGATCCGCCTGATCCGCCTATTCGCCCTGACGTCCACTGCACTCCTGCTTTTCTCGGTCACGTCGATGATCTTCGCGGGGCAGCGCGTCGTGGTTGTGGGGAGGGCGATCTCTCAGTCACCGGAGCTGCAATCGGCATTGCATGATGCCGGTTACGACCTGGAAGTTGTTGACCCCACAGTTCCAGGAGTCCTGGACACTGCTGCGGATACCAGGCTTGTAATCATTGCCTCGGATTGTCCGCTGCATCCGGACTGGCGGGGGGCTGTGACCCGTTTTCTCAATGCTGGGGGAAATGCCATCGTTGTCGGGCCGCAAAACTTTGATTATGCACCACGGCCGGTGCGCCCGGTCCCAGTACAGCAGTTCACGGATCCTGCGTCATACGATGTGATTTCCTCCCAAATCATGACGGCAAGCGCAGAGCCTCCTCGTGTTGAGCTGGCAGCCGGCCCGGAAGGAACCCAGGCATTGCGGTTGCGTACATACCTGCGCGGCATGGGCAAGACAATGGTGACCTTCTCTGCAGTTCAGCCACGTTCTGCCGAGCGAACCCTTTTGACTTTTCAGGCGCGTGGGAACGCTTACGCCGATCTGCTGACGGTGGAAATCACTGATATCCATCGCCATCGATGGATGCACTTTGCCCCGCTCTCGCCACAATGGCAGCAACACACCATTTCTCTCGCCGACTTCATCCCCGAAAAATGGTCCGACGCCGACAAGCCTTATCCCCTGCTTTCGCCTGCGGAGATCCAGACGATTGCAATGGGGATTGATCCAAAGACGGTCTGGAACGAAAAACCGATGGACCTTTCTCTGGCTTCCGTCGAACTGGCGGAGGACGAAGGGTTGCACTACACGCCGAGTGCATCACTCCGCTCGCTTCGAATACCATTTTTGGAGAGTGGAATTGCTACGCCGGACTGGCTCTTCGATCCCTTTCCAGCCAACGTACAAGCGAACGGGCAGGCGTGTCTCGTTTCGATGGCCCGTGAAGATGTCCTCAAGCCGGTCACTGTTGTCACTTCAAAGTCGTGGCTGTGTCCGCCGCCATTTGTCGAGCATCCCGGGACGAAAATGGGAACTGACACATCGCCGGTGAAATCGTACAACATGGGTGCCGTGCGACGGATGCGCCGCATTCCAATCTGGACGGCGGGTAAGGAACCCAGTACTCGCTGTCAAACAGTCGCTGAGTTGCGGATCAGTGGCTCCGGGCCTCAGGCAGGGTCGGCCGTCGCCTTATTTGGAGTGATGCCGAATGATCTAGTAATGCATGCCCCTCTGCGCGAGTCCCTCGTGCGTACCGTCGCTGATATTCTTGGAAAACCGAAGATTGTTGACGCAGTGCTGCATACGACTCCGCCGCGGACAGACCAGCCGGTGTCGCCCTCCATGCGCGTGGTTGTGCAGAACCCCCATCAAGAGCCGATTTCAGCTCAAGTGACCGTAGATCTTGCGAATGGAAAAGTGCGAGGCGAAGCCCCAGTGACGATCCCTCCGCATGCAACTGCCAGTGTCACGGTGATACTCGACGCCGTGCCTGCCGATTTTCCCTTCTCTCGTTTCGACTGGCGGATCAATTTAAAGAATGCTCGCGGCAACGATCTCTTCGGAGGTACGACGGATGTCGAGCGCGGTCTGATCGTGGCGGTGAAGCACATGGTTCGCGCGCAAAGTTTTTTTCCCGATGGCCGGATCAGCCACCACTATTTTGGTGATGCTTACGGAGTCCGCGCGATGGTCGCTTATCTCGACCTGCTGAAACGTGAGCCGAAACGCGTGGAGAATTATCCGGACCTGTGGTCTGAGGTAACTCCCGATGACATGCGTCAGTGTGCGGAACGCTGGATTGAGATGATGCTCTCCCGACAAAACGAGGATGGCTCATATCCAATGGGATACGGTGAGCACACTGCCTCCTCCAACGTCGCGGACGGTGGTCAGATTGCACTGGGGATCGGACAGATCACCCGCTACCTGGACGGCGAACAACACGAGGCGTGCCTACAGTTTTGCAGGCGTTTTGCCGACTGGGCCGAGACGTTCTACATCGATGAAAAGGAGTCCATGAAGCTCTCGGCCGAACATTCCGGAAAGTTTAAGCAGGAGGATCTGCGGGCGGGACATTATGCCTTGGGAACCTACTCTCTTGGTCGTCGGCACATTGGCGGGCCGAAATGGGTCATGCAGGACCTTCTAGGCGTGCAGATGCTCCTCTCGCGTGAGGACCCTAATCCCGAGTATCGACGGGTTGCCGAGCGAAACGTCCGATTTCATCTGGACTCCGGTTACGGGGCCGCAGGCTACTACCAGGCAGAGGGGTTGGTGTGGTCGTGGCTGGCACTCGACGACGCAGAATTGCGCGAACGGATTCAGAGAAACCTGCGGGACACATTCCTCAAGGCCCGACTGGAGGACAAGGAAGGCGATATGTACGCCGCCGGATCGCGCGGTACCTTGCGAGGATTGTCGGTGCAGTACTATCGCAGGCTGTTCGACGACTCCGAAATCGCGCGGGCGCTACAGCTTAAGTATGTCTGGGCTTTTGCCTCGGAAGACTTGAGCGATTCGATGAGCCGCCTCTCCGAGGCACATTCAAAGCCGCATCATGGTGCATCCATCGCCGCAGTCAAGTTTGCGGAACTGTCCGCCATCTGGGCAATCGAGTTGCTCGACCCCGGCTCGACCTTGCTTCCATCGGACTCCGCCGATTCCTATCTATCGACGAAACAATGGTGAGCCGTAGGCGGAGTTTCCCAGCGTTTTCCGCCTTCTTCTCAGAAGAAGTCCGCATCGTGCTCTTTCTTGGTATTTATCAACACGCCCGCCGCCAGCTGACTGTCTCGTCCGCACGACGGTTTCAGCTTTGGGGCCGACTTTCCTTGAAACTCTTTACTGAAAGTC
>CALLWY010000149.1 GCA_938015865.1 uncultured Planctomicrobium sp. | reverse complement strand
AGGGGGGCCGGCGCTCCTGTTCGAGAATGTGACGGGGTGCCGGTTTCCGATGGTCAGCAACCTTTTCGGAACGATCGAACGGACCCGGTTTTTGTTTCGGGACACGCTGGATCTGGTTCGGCGACTGGTCGAACTGAAAATCGATCCAGCGAATGCCCTGAAAGCACCGTGGCGGTATGCACGAGCATTCCCCACAGCTTGGGCGATGCAGCCACGTTATCAGAGAAGTGGTCCAATCACCGAGTGCCAGACGACCGTCAGTCAGCTCCCGCAGATGACATCATGGCCGAAAGACGGGGGGCCCTTCATCACTCTTCCGGCAGTCTATACAGAACACCCGGATGCCCCCGGCTGGCAAAAGTCGAATCTGGGGATGTACCGCGTTCAGCTGGCGGGAAATCAATATGCTCCGGATCGTCAGGTCGGCCTGCATTACCAGATTCACCGGAGCATCGGCGTTCACCATGCTGCGGCGCTCCGTCGGGGTGAGCCACTGAAAGTGAATATCTTCGTCGGCGGCCCTCCCGCATTGATCCTGTCGGCGGTGATGCCTCTACCGGAAGGGCTTTCTGAATTGACCTTTGCCGGGGCACTGGGGGGACGACGAGTCGGGCTGGTTCGTCAGCCGGGGCATCTTCCCCTGATTGCTGAAGCAGACTTCTGTATCTCAGGAACGGTTGATCCCCATCAACTCCTTCCGGAAGGTCCCTTTGGGGATCATCTGGGATACTACAGTCTCGTCCATGACTTTCCTGTCTTGAATGTCGAGCGAGTCTGGCACCGGAAGGATGCGATCTGGCCGATGACTGTCGTCGGGCGGCCTCCTCAGGAAGACACCTCCTTCGGGGAAATCATTCATGAAATCACCGGCCCGGCTATCCCCGCCGTCCTTCCGGGAGTGAAGGCGGTTCATGCGGTCGATGCTGCGGGCGTCCATCCACTCCTGCTGGCAATCGGAAGCGAACGCTACGTTCCGTATGCCGCAGAGCGGACACCTCAGGAGATCCTGACGCAGGCCAATGCCATTCTCGGTCAGGGGCAGCTGTCGCTGGCGAAATACCTCATCATCGCAGCGGAAGAAGATGATCCGAAGTTGGACATTCACGACATTCGTGCCTTCCTGATGCATGTCCTTCAGCGTGTTGACTGGAGCCGGGATCTGCACTTTCAGACGAAGACGACGATCGACACGCTCGACTACACCGGCGATGGTCTCAACGCCGGTTCCAAAGTCGTGATTGCCTGTGCCGGCGGGGTGAAACGTTCGCTTCCCAGCGAGATCCCGAATGGATTCCGGTTGCCGGACGGGTTTAAGAATCCGCGTGTCGTTCTGCCCGGAATCATCGCAGTCGAAGCCCCGGAATGTTGGCAGCGGAATGATGGAGTGCTTCAAAGGTTCTGCGAATCACTGACAGACGGGCACCCGCTGACCTCGTTTCCGTTGTGCGTGCTGGTGGACGACGCCGAATTCACCGCCAGAACGCTCAACAACTTTCTCTGGGTCACATTTACACGTTCCAATCCTGCGAGCGACATCGATGGTTTTGCCTCGGGATTCGAAAGCAAACACTGGGAATGCCGCTCTCCACTGGTGATTGATGCCCGGATCAAGCCCCATCACGCTCCCCCGCTGGTCGAAGATCCTGAGGTCACGCGACGGGTCGATCAACTGGCAGCCCCGGGCGGACCACTTCATGGCATCATCTGACGAACTCCACATCGACATCAGGACGGGACTTCCGTAACTTCAAGGGGAGAGGCTCCGAAGAAGTGCAGTCCGCTTTGCAGCCTCCTGCCTTAGCCGGGCAGTAAAGCGACTGATTCAATTGTCGAGGATTTGATCTGGTCATCGCCATGCCTGAACATTCTCTGGAACGTGGACTGAACTGGATACTGGCTCAGCAAAGTTCAGATGGATGCTGGCGGACCGATGCCTTCGGCCAGCTGAAAGAAGGGAACGCATCAACCGCTCTCGTGCTGGACACACTGACACAGCTCCCTGAATCGTATTGGCCGAGAGTGAGGGGAGCCTGCCGGAAGGGGATCGACTTTCTCCGGCCTCGCCTCACAGCTTTTGTCACCTCTCCCTTCACCAGCACTCCCCGCATTGAGTTCCCTATTTACACTGTGGCCCTGTTCCTGTCTGCCATTCAGCGTCGCTTCCCGGATGAACACCGGGAACTGAAGCGAGGCCTGACATCACTCCTGCTTAAACAACAGCGAACAGTGATCAATGGATGGAAAGAGGGCCGGGACGACCTGGGTGGATGGGGGGCATGGCATGAACGAGTGGAAGATCCGGGAGCAGTCGAATCGGCAAACGTCTCCTGTACTCGCATGGCGGTACAGGCATTGAGTCTGTCAGAAGCAATCGACTCCGAGGTGGCGACCAACGCGCAGGGATTTCTACAACGTTGCCGCCCGGAATCTGCAACGGAAGCGACGGGGAGCGGATTCTTTTTCACACCTGATGAGAAATCGATGCTGAACAAGAAAGGGACCGCTTCCAGCGACAACGGTGCCGAACAGGCGGTCCCTTATCTCTCGCCGACATGTGACGGAATCCTCTCTCTGATCCTGCTCGGAGCCGGTGTCGAATCTGCGGAGATTCAGAAACTCCTCCGTGTCGCTGGTTCGATGTCGCTGGATGTTCCTCCAATCCCTCCAATTCCCGACGATACCCCTCCCTCTGCGGCGGCGTCTGTCTTCTACTATGGGGCAGCGGCACTGGGCGCCCTGTGGAAGTGCACCCAGAGTCCAGAGCTGAGCGGGATTCGTGCTCAATACCTCGAACTTCTTCAAAAGCGTCAACTTGAGAACGGAAGCTGGGAAAATCCACTCCCGTGGTTTCAGGAAAACGCTCCGCTGATTGCAACGACTTTGGCCCTGCAGGCACAGAGTCAGTTGCTCTTTTCAACGGAATAAACCTGAGCACCGAAAGAAGGAATCGTCTCCGTGTGGGAGAAGCTGATCGAGTTATTCCAACGGTTCATCCCAGATTGCAATGCCACGTTTTCCGGTGGAATCTGCCCAGGCGCGATTCATCGACGTTGTATTGGTACGGAGGGAGAGATTTCCCTTGCGATCGACAGCGATCACCCCTCCCTGACCCGGCTTGAGCACCTGGTCTACACACTCCCGAACGGCCTCATCCCGAGTCTGGCCCCC